>NZ_JBEPLZ010000041.1:0-28204 GCF_040545455.1 Enterocloster citroniae
TCAAAAGCTGACGTTAGATAACGATACTTTTGAAAACACTGGAAAATCAAGGTTTTTCGAGCGACGGACAAGCAGGGTATTGTACTAAAAACTGAATACGACGCAGAAGCGGCGTTTCTTACTCTCTACATGGGAGAACAGGAACGCCGCTTTTTTATGCCCTTTGTTACGCAGTAGGGGCAGAAAAAGCCTTGCTACAAGCGATTTTGCGGGCGCGTATCTGGCGCGGCAAGGGATTTATACCTTATCCCCCGAAACCGCGCTTCTACTGCGTAACAAATCCACAGCAAAAGGAGTGATTTACTATGGCAGTTTTCAGAGTGGAACGGAACAAGGGCTACACCGTAATGAGCAACCACCACCTACGCAACAAGGAGCTTTCCTTAAAGGCAAAAGGGCTGTTGTCGCAAATGCTGTCACTCCCCGAAGATTGGGACTACACCTTGAAAGGCTTATCCCTTATCAACCGGGAGAAGATAGACGCTATCCGCGAAGCCATTAAGGAGCTTGAACGCGCCGGGTATATCGTTCGGTCAAGGGAGCGCGACGAGAAAGGACGCTTGCGGGGCGCGGACTATGTGATATTCGAGCAGCCGCAGCCGCCTACGCCGGATTTACCTACATTGGAAAATCCAACATTGGATAATCCAACGCAGGAAAAACCAACATTGGAAAAACCTACGTTGGAAAATCCAACGCAATTAAATAAAGATATACAAAGAACTGACTTACCAAAAAAAGAAAAATCAAATACAGATTTATCAAGTACCCATTCCATTCCTATCCTTTCCCCTAACCCCTCTCCTTGCAGAGAAGCGGCTACGCCGCCGGAACGGAAAGGAACGGAAGCGGCAGCACAGAGCGCAGTTGATATATACCGGGAAATCATCAAGGACAATATCGACTACCACATTCTCAAACAGGACATGAAGTTTGACGGGGACAGGCTGGACGAGATTGTAGACCTCATGCTTGAAACCGTATGCACCGCCAGAAAGCGGGTACGGATTGCGGGGGACGACTACCCGGCAGAGCTTGTGAAATCTAAGTTTATGAAACTGGACGGCGAGCATATCCGCTTTGTGCTTGACTGTATGCGGGAGAACACAACGAAAATCCGCAACATCAAGCAATATCTGAAAGCAGCCCTTTTCAACGCCCCGTCCACTATCGGCAATTATTACACTTCCCTTGTCGCCCATGACATGGCAAGCGGCGCACTGTCACCGAAGAAGCCGCAGTACGGCGACCCGGACTATTATTCATTCAAACCGGGCGAAAGCCTGTAAAACAACAAAAGGAGGATTTTATTATGGCACAGAAAATGACAGGAGCATTGGTATTTGACGAGCGCACCGACCGTTACGACATTCGCTTTGACTTAAACAGCTACTACGGGGGCTTGCATTGCGGTGAGTGCTTTGACGTATTCGTGCGGGGCAAGTGGAAGCCGACCCGGATTGAGTACGGCGACAACTGGTATCTTGTGGGTATCAGAGCCGAGGACTTGAACGGGCTGCGGGTGCGTATCTGACCGCCGCCCCATAAAGAAACGCGAAAGGAGGACGCGAGGAATTGCAGGACGAAGTAAACGAAAAGACCATAGCCCTTTACATCAAGACCGGGAAGCTGACCGCCCAGACGCTCCAAAAGGCAATGAAAGCCATACTGTCAAAGGGCAAAAAGCAGCTTGCAAAACCGCCACAGGGAAAGCAGAGCTTAAAGCAGCTTATGAAGCAGAACGCGGGCGTTTCCAACATTGAGATTACCGAGGGCAATATCAAAGCCTTTGAGAGTACGGCGAAAAAGTACGGTATCGACTTTGCGCTGAAAAAGGACGCAACGGAAAGCCCGCCCCGCTATCTGGTTTTTTTCAAGGGGCGGGACGCGGACGTGCTGACCGCAGCCTTTAAGGAGTTTTCCGCAAAGAAGCTGACACAGGAGAAAAAGCCCTCTATCCGAAAGCTGCTCTCTACGCTCAAAGAAGCCGCACAGGGCAAGAACGCGGAACGGGCAAAGGTCAAGAACAAGGACAGGGAGGTATCGCTATGAAGCCGGAAATCAAGAAGCTGCTTATCCTAAATCTCCCGTATCTGCTCTTTGTCTGGCTCTTTGATAAAGTGGGCGCGGCTGTCCGTCTATCCCCCGGCGCGGACGCAAGCGCAAAGCTGCTACATCTTGGGGACGGTTTTACCACCGCCTTTTCCAGTATCGCGCCGAGCTTCCACCCGGCAGACTTACTTATCGGCATTGCGGGGGCGGTCATTGTCCGGCTGATTATCTACACCAAAGGCAAGAACGCGAAGAAATACCGCCGCGGGACAGAATACGGTTCGGCGCGTTGGGGCGGGGCTGACGACATAAAGCCGTACACAGACCCGGTATTTGAGAACAATATCCCCTTAACGCAGACGGAACGGCTCACCATGAACAGCCGCCCGAAGCAGCCGAAATACGCAAGAAACAAAAATATTCTTGTAATCGGCGGTTCCGGCAGCGGCAAGACCCGGTTCTTTGTGAAACCGTCGCTCATGCAATGTACGTCAAAGGATTTTCCAACGTCGTATATCGTCACTGACCCGAAAGGAACACTGATTTTGGAAACCGGGAAAATGTTGCAGCGGTACAAATACCGTATCAAAGTGCTAAATACGATTAACTTCAAAAAATCCATGAAATACAATCCCTTTGCCTATCTGCGGAGCGAAAAGGACATTTTGAAATTAGTCAATACCATTATCGCCAACACCAAAGGCGACGGGGAAAAATCCGGCGAGGATTTCTGGGTGAAAGCGGAAAAGCTCTACTACACCGCACTAATCGGCTATATCTGGTATGAAGCCCCAGAGGACGAGAAGAACTTCACGACGCTGCTTGAAATGATAAATGCGTCGGAAGCCCGCGAGGACGACGAGGATTTCCAGAACCCGGTTGACCTCATGTTTGAACGTCTGGAAGAAAAAGACCCGGAACATTTTGCAGTCAAGCAGTACAAAAAATACAAACTGGCGGCGGGCAAGACCGCAAAAAGCATACTTATCTCATGCGGCGCGAGGTTAGCCCCATTCGACATTAAGGAGCTGCGGGAGCTTATGGAAACCGACGAAATGGAGCTTGACACCATAGGTGACAGAAAGACCGCCCTTTTCGTGATTATCAGCGACACCGACGACACCTTTAACTTTGTCGTGAGTATTCTCTACACACAGCTATTCAACCTCTTGTGCGACAAAGCAGATGATGAATACGGCGGGCGGCTTCCCGTCCATGTACGGTGCTTACTTGATGAATTTGCGAATATCGGGCAAATCCCCAAAT
Source organism: Enterocloster citroniae (assembly GCF_040545455.1). NCBI lineage: Bacteria > Bacillati > Bacillota > Clostridia > Lachnospirales > Lachnospiraceae > Enterocloster > Enterocloster citroniae. The sequence goes on from NZ_JBEPLZ010000041.1 coordinate 3,319, forward strand.
TTGAGAAACTAATCGCAACCATACGGAGCCGGGAAATCTCCGCGTCAATCATCTTGCAGAGCCAGTCACAGCTAAAGGCAATCTACAAGGACAACGCCGATACCATAGTCGGCAACTGCGACACCACGCTTTTCTTGGGCGGCAAGGAAAAAACCACGCTCAAAGAAATATCGGAGATTTTAGGCAAGGAAACGATAGACAGCTTCAACACTTCCGAAACAAGGGGGCGGGAGCTTTCGCATGGGCTGAACTATCAGAAATTGGGAAAGCAGCTTATGACGGAAGATGAAATCGCAGTCATGGACGGAGGGAAATGTATCTTGCAGCTACGCGGGGTGCGCCCGTTCTTTTCGGACAAATTCGACATAACGAAACACCCGAAATACAAGTACCTATCCGACGCAGACCCGAAGAACGCCTTTGACATGGAAAAGCACCTTAAACGCCGCCCCGCCATTGTCAAGCCCGACGAGGTTTTTGACTATTACGAGATTGACGCAGCAGACTTACAGGAGGACGCAGACCATGAGGAAACGTAGCGCAGAGGAAAAACAAAAGCAGCTTGAACGGTTTTTAATGAATGTTGCGGAAGCCGCCGACGCTGCATTATGGGAGTATTGGCGGGAAAAGGAAGCGGAACACCGCCGTTTTGCAACGGAGTATGTCACGCGCCGGGGGCTTATCCCTCAACAGTGACAGCATGGCAGACCGCCGGGGAGGGGGGGACAGGGGAAGCTACACTTCCCCTACGCTGCCTTGCGGCAGCTACCCCTTTGTGAACTTGCGGGAAGCGAACACCTTGCTATGCAAGCTATTCACTTCCCGCAAGTCTGAATAATACCCGTCCGGCAGCACAGCGGGACACCGAAAGGAGGAATCGAAGCAATCACATATATCAATATCGGCTACATGATACGCGCCCCTACTTTCCGGCGCAGCACACAGCGGCAGGAGCCGCACCCCCCTACAACTGAATACCGCCGCGCCGCAGAACTTACGCAGCGCGGGGACAGCCGCCTTTACCAGAGGGCGGTTTTTTTATGCGGCGGCATACGCTGACCGCCTTTTGTCCGCTTGCCGGACAGCCGCAGACGCGGCAGAAAGGATTTATTTATGGCATTTTTCAATAGCGCAGTAGACGTTTTGCAGACCCTTGTTGTAGCACTTGGAGCCGGGCTTGGTATCTGGGGCGTTATCAATCTCATGGAGGGCTACGGCAACGACAATCCGGGCGCGAAGAGCCAGGGCATGAAGCAGCTTATGGCGGGCGGCGGCGTTGCCCTTATCGGCATGACCCTTGTACCGCTGCTTTCCGGCTTGTTCGGTTAAGAAGCGCGGGTAAAGGCTTATGCAGAGCATACTTGACGCGATTAACGAATGGATAAAGGAAATCCTCATAGGAGCCATAAACGGTAATCTGTCAACTATGTTCGGGGACGTAAACGAGAAAGTCGGCACTATCGCCGCAGAGGTAGGGCAGACCCCGCAAGGGTGGAACGCAAATATATTCTCCATGATACAGACCCTTAGTGAGAATGTAATCGTACCCATTGCGGGGCTTGTCATTACCTACGTCCTATGCTATGAGCTTATCAGCATGGTAACGGAAAAGAACAATATGCACGACGTTGACACTTCCATGTTCTTCAAGTGGGTGTTCAAGGCGTTTGTGGCAGTCTACCTTGTGACGCACACCTTTGACATCACTATGGCGGTGTTCGATATGGCGCAGCACGTTGTTTCCGGCGCGGCGGGGGTAATCGGCGGCAGCACAGAGATTGATGTTGCCGCCGCCCTTGCTTCCATGCAGGACGGGCTTGACGCTATGGAAATCCCCGAACTGCTCTTACTTGTCATGGAAACAAGCCTTGTGAGCTTGTGCATGAAAATCATGTCCGTACTGATAACCGTTATCCTCTACGGGCGCATGATAGAGATTTACCTTTACTGTTCGGTATCGCCTATCCCGTTTGCAACAATGACGAACCGGGAATGGGGGCAGATAGGAAACAACTACCTCAAATCCCTGTTCGCTATCGGTTTTCAAGGCTTCCTCATTATGATATGCGTCGGCATTTACGCGGTTCTGGTAAACAACATGATAATAGCGGACAATCTGCACAGCGCGATATTCTCCCTTGCAGCCTATACCGTTATCCTCTGTTTCTCCCTGTTCAAATCCGGCGCACTGGCGAAGTCGATATTCTCCGCGCATTAGCGGCGTGTCAAGGGCAGGGTGGAGATTTTCAGAGCGAAGCGGCGAAAATACGACCCGACCTTGACGCGGATAACCCCCATATAATACGGGCGGGCAAAGGGCATAGATTGACCTTTGCCTTGATTACCCTTATGGGAAGTTACAGCAACACCAAACCCAGAGAAAGGAGGTTTTCACTTGGCGTATGTACCCGTACCCAAAGACTTATCCAAAGTCAAGACAAAAGTAGCGTTCAACCTTACCAAACGGCAGATTGTATGTTTTGCGGCGGCTCTCCTGTTCGGCTTGCCGCTTTTCTTTCTGCTCAAAGACAGCACAGGCACAAGCCTTGCGTCTATGGCTATGATTGCCGTCATGCTGCCCTGTTTCCTCTTTGCCATGTATGAGAAGCATGGACAGCCCCTTGAAGTGGTGGTGAAGAACATCATTCAGACGAAATTCATAGCCCCCAAAGAACGACCATACAGGACAGACAACTTTTATTCCGTCTTAGAACGGCAGAGAAAACTTGAAAAGGAGGTATCAGCGATTGCAAAAGGAAACACGAAGAAACAGCGCGGCGGGAAGCGCAAAGCCTAACCCGCCCCGCAAGCTCACCCGCGCCGAGAAAAAGCAGATTGCGGAAATCATCAGACAGGCAAAGGGCGACGGGAAAGCGCACACCGCGCAGCAGACAATCCCTTATATCCAGATGTACCCGGACGGTATCTGCAAGGTTACGGGACGGAAATACTCAAAGACCGTCGCCTTTGAAGATATTAACTATCAGCTTGCACAGGCAGACGACAAGACCGCCATTTTTGAGAACTGGTGCGACTTCCTCAACTACTTTGACGCTTCCGTTTCGGTGCAGCTCTCTTTCATCAATCAGGGGACGCAGCGCGGCGAAGCGGAAAAGGCGGTCAATATCCCGGCACAGGAGGACGCTTTCAATTCTATCCGCACAGAATACCGGGATATGCTGAAAAACCAGCTTGCAAAGGGCAACAACGGGCTTGTCAAAGCAAAATATATCACCTTTGCCATTGAAGCCGACAGTCTGGGCGCGGCGAAATCCCGCCTTGCCCGTATCGAAACGGACGTACTCAACAACTTTAAGCTCTTGGGCGTGTCTGCCCGCCCCATGACAGGCTATGAACGCCTTAAAATGCTGCATGGCATTTTCCACCCGGAGGGCGGGCAGTTTGCCTTTGATTTTTCATGGCTTGCCCCGTCCGGGCTTTCCACAAAGGACTTTATCGCCCCGTCCTCTTTCCGTTTTGGCGAGGGGCGGTATTTCCGCATGGGGCGCAAAATCGGCGCGGTTTCATTCCTTGAAATCCTTGCGCCGGAATTAAACGACCGTATCTTATCTGACATTCTGGACTTGGAAACGGGCGTTATCGTCAATCTGCATATCCACAGTATCGACCAGACCGAAGCCATAAAGACAATCAAGCGGAAAATCACCGACCTTGACAAAATGAAAATCGAAGAACAGAAAAAAGCGGTACGCAGCGGCTACGACATGGATATAATCCCGTCCGACCTTGCCACTTTCGGCAGCGAAGCGAAGAACCTCTTACAGGACTTGCAGAGCCGGAATGAAAGAATGTTCCTCTTGACGTTCCTTGTGGTGAACATGGCAGACACAAAAAGGAAACTGGAAAATGACGTATTCGCGGCGGCGGGCATTGCACAGAAGAACAACTGCGCCTTAACCCGCCTTGACTACCAACAGGAAGCGGGGCTTATGTCCTCTGTACCGCTTGGGGAGAACCTTATCCCCATTCAAAGAGGGCTTACCACGTCAAGCACCGCTATCTTTATCCCCTTTATCACGCAGGAGCTTTTTCAGACGGGCGCGGCTTTGTATTACGGCTTAAACGCCCTGTCTAACAACATGATACTCTGCGACCGCAAGCAGCTAAAGAACCCCAACGGCTTAATCTTGGGTACGCCGGGAAGCGGGAAATCCTTTGCCGCCAAACGGGAAATGACAAACGCTTTCCTCATTACCGACGACGACATAATTATCTGCGACCCGGAAGCAGAGTATTTTTCCCTTGTGCAGCGGCTTGACGGGCAAGTGATACGGTTATCGCCTACGGGCAAGGGCATTGACGGGAAGCCCCAGTATGTGAACCCTATGGATATTAACCTCAATTACAGCGAGGACGACAGCCCCCTTGCGCTGAAATCCGACTTTATCCTCTCCCTCTGCGAGCTTGTCATAGGCGGCAAGGAGGGCTTGCAGCCCGTCGATAAGACCGTCATTGACCGCGCTGTTAGGAACGTGTACCGCCCTTTCCTTGCAGACCCCGACCCGGAGAAAATGCCTATCTTGGGCGACCTCTACAACGAGCTTTTGAAGCAGCCGGAGCCGGAAGCGGCGCGTATCGCGGCGGCGTTGGAGCTTTATGTTTCCGGGAGCCTTAACGTCTTTAACCACAGGACGAATGTAGAGCTTTCAAACCGCCTTGTCTGCTTTGACATCAAGCAGCTTGGGAAGCAGCTCAAAAAATTAGGTATGCTCATTGTGCAGGACCAGGTATGGAACCGCGTCACCGTCAACCGGGCAGAAAGGAAATCCACCCGGTATTTTATGGACGAATTTCATCTTCTCTTGAAAGAGGAACAGACCGCCGCCTATTCCGTTGAAATCTGGAAGCGTTTCAGAAAATGGGGCGGCATACCCACAGCAATCACGCAGAACGTCAAAGATTTGCTTGCTTCCCGCGAAGTGGAGAATATCTTTGAAAACTCTGATTTTGTCCTCATGCTCAATCAGGCGGCGGGCGACCGGGCTATCCTTGCAAAGCAGCTCAACATCTCCCCGCAGCAGATGAAGTATGTCACCCACACCGAAGCGGGCGAGGGGCTTATCTTCTACGGGAACGTGGTGCTGCCCTTTGTAGACCGCTTCCCGAAAGACACCGAGCTTTACCGGGTAATGACGACGAAGCCGGAGGAAGTGGGCGAAGCATGAACGGGCTGAAAACTGACACAATCATCAACCGGGACGCGCTCTATGCCTTGCGGGAGCTTCCAGAGGAAAGCGTACACTGTTGCGTCACAAGCCCGCCCTACTATGCGCTTAGGGATTACGGGCTTGATATGCAGATTGGGCGGGAGGACACGCCGGAGCAGTACATTGACAGGCTGACCGAGGTTTTCCGCGAGCTGCGCCGGGTACTGCGTTCTGACGGTACGCTCTGGCTGAATATCGCGGACACCTACTGCGGCACAGGAAATAAAGGCTACCATGCAGACCCGAAGAACCCGAAAGGCAGAAACGGACAGCAGATTGCAAGAAACAACCGCGTTTCCGGCTGCAAACAAAAGGACTTAATCGGTATCCCTTGGCTTTTAGCCTTTGCCCTACGCGCTGACGGGTGGTATTTACGGAGCGACATTATCTGGCAGAAAGAAAACCCCATGCCGGAGAGCGTGAAAGACCGCCCTACCCGCTGCTATGAACATATCTTTCTGCTTACGAAGTCAAAGAAGTATTTTTATGACGCAGCCGCCATAGCCGAGCCGTTAGCCCCCACAACGGCGGCGCGGTACCGCACCGGGCGCAGCGCGGGACAGAAATATGCGGACGAAGTACCCGGACAGGGGAACGTACAGGGGCTTAACCGGGCGCGAAGCGGCAGCTACTACGACGAAGCCCTCATGCCGACCATGCGGAACAGGCGGGACGTGTGGCTTATCAATACCGTTCCCTACAAGGGCGGGCATTTCGCCGCGTTCCCGCCAAAACTTGCCGAAACCTGTATCAAGGCGGGCTGTCCGAAAGGCGGCGTTGTGCTTGACCCCTTTTTCGGCAGCGGCACGACGGGGGCAGCCGCAAAGCAGCTTGACAGGCATTATATAGGCATTGAGATAAACGCCGAGTATTGCGCCCTTGCAAGGGCGCGGATTGGAGGGACAGACACATAAAACAATATAAGGCGCGTGAAAAAGTCACGCAGAAAATGACCCGCGAGGGGGCTGTCGAGGTAAACGCCGCTACCGGGAAAAAGAAACGTATCAGCAAGCGGATAAGGGACGCGGACTTTGCAAAGACCGAAGCCCCACCGCAGCCGGAACAGGCAGCGCAGCCCCTACCGGGCGGCGCAACTTCCCCGCCCTTAACCGACACGCCGCCGCTTCCCCATGCGCCGGGGGCAGAACGGGAACAGGACACCGCAGCAGCCGAGCGCGTCTTGGAACGTATCGACGGGGCGCGTACCAGAAAGGCGAGCAAAAAGGCGGCGAGGAAAGCACAGGCAGAAGCCACAGCAAAAGAAAAATCTTCCCGCTTGCAGTTTACCGACGAGGAACGGGCAACGCCGGAGCTTGAAAGGTATATCCGAAAATCGGACAAAGCAGCCGACCGTCTGGACGCGGCAAAGGCGGCTATCCCCAAAGAAAAGAAACTTGTACGGGAGCGCACCTTTGATGAAGCCACCGGGAAAGGCAAGACCCGCCTACATTTTGAGGAACAGGAAAAGCCCATAGGAAAGAATAAGCCCCACAATAACCCGCTATCCCGCCCCGCACAGGAAGCGGGTATTTTCGTCCACAACAAGATACATTCCGTTGAAAAGGACAATTCCGGCGTTGAGGGGGCGCACAAATCCGAAGAACTGGCAGAGCGCGGCGCAAAGTACGGGGCGCGGAAAGTCAAGGAGGGCTACCACAGCCACAAGCTCAAACCCTACCGGGCGGCGGCAAAGGCAGAGAAAGCGGCGTTCAAGGCGAATGTGGATTTTCAGTACCATAAAGCCCTGCATGACAATCCGCAGATTGCGGGCAATCCCCTTTCCCGCTTCATGCAGAAGCAGCAAATCAAGCGGCAGTATGCAAAGTCGGCAAGGAAAGGCGGCGCAAAAACGGCGCAGAAAGCCGCAGAGAACACCCGCAAGGCGGCAAAAAAGACCGCCGAGGAAACAAAAAAGGCAATCGCTTTTGTAGGGCGGCACCCGGCGGGCGTATGTATCGCCGTTGCCGCGCTACTCTTATTCATCATGGTATCGGCGGGGCTTTCCTCTTGCGGTTCCATGTTCTCCGGCTTGATGAACGGCATACTTGGGACTTCCTACACGTCGGAGGACAGCGACCTTGTGGCGACGGAGAACAATTACGCCGCAAAGGAAAACGAGCTTCAGCAGCAGATTGACAATATCGAAAGCACCCACCCCGGCTATGACGAATACCGCTATGACCTTGACAGTATCGGGCATAACCCCCATGAGTTAGCGTCCTACCTCACCGCCCTTTTACAGACCTACACCCCGCAGAGCGCACAGGCAGAGCTAAATCGCGTCTTTGCCATGCAGTACACTTTGACGCTGACAGAAGAAACGGAAATCCGCTACCGCACAGAAACAAGCACAGACCCGGAAACAGGGGAAACGACCACCGAGGAAGTACCCTACGAGTACCATATCCTCAACGTGAAGCTGACGAACAAGCCCATTTCCGAGATTGCGGAGGAACTTCTAACGCCACAGCAGCTTGAAATGTACCGCGTCTATCTGGAAACAAGCGGAAACAAACCGCTGATTTTCGGCGGCGGCTCCCCCGATATGGGCGCGTCCGAGGATTTAAGCGGCGTACAGCTTGTAAACGGCACACGCCCCGGCAACACCGCCGTTGTAGACCTTGCGAAGCGGCAAGTCGGCAACGTGGGCGGGCGACCCTTTTGGAGCTGGTACGGATTTAACAGCCGCGTGGAATGGTGCGCCTGTTTCGTTTCATGGTGCTACAATCAAGCCGGAAAGAGCGAGCCGCGCTTTGCCGGGTGCCAGTCACAGGGCGTACCCTGGTTCCAGTCACGCGGGCAATGGGGCGCGAGGGGCTATGAGAATATCGCCCCCGGCGACGCTATCTTTTTCGACTGGGACGGGGACGGGAGCGCAGACCATGTGGGGCTTGTTATCGGAACGGACGGGGAGCGCGTCTATACCGTCGAGGGCAATTCCGGCGACGCCTGCAAGATAAAGAGCTACCCCGTCAATTACTCCTGTATCAAAGGCTATGGGCTGATGAACTGGAATTAACATATTTTTGAGCAAAGAAAGGAGAAATTTATTGATGGCTATGAACAAAATTGAACGTATCGACAAAGAGATTGCAAAGACCCGCGAGAAAATCACCGAGTACCAGAACAGATTAAGGGGGCTTGAAGCGCAGAAAACCGAAGCGGAAAACCTGCAAATCGTACAGCTTGTGCGCTCCATGCGCCTTTCCCCGCATGAGCTTTCCGCTATGCTTTCCGGCGGCGGTATTCCGGGCATGGAAGCCGCGCCGGGCTACCCCGCAGAACCCGCAGACCACGACACCGAAGAAATGGAGGACACCGAGAATGAATAAGAAAATCCTTAGAACCTTGACCGCACTCTGCGCCGCCCTCATGCTGACGGGCGGCTTTTCCGTCACCGCCTTTGCACAGACCCCGGAGGGACAGGACGCGACCGACGACAGCGGCGTTGTCTATGAGGAACCCGAAAAGGAAGAACCCCTTACCCCGGACGGGAACGCGACCCTTGTAGACGATTTCGGCGGCAACAAGCAGCTTATCACAGTGACGACCAAAAACGGCAATTACTTTTATATCCTTATCGACCGGGACGACGAGGGCGAGGACACCGTACATTTCCTTAATCAAGTGGACGAAGCCGACCTTATGGCACTCATGGAGGACGGAAGCACCGAAGCAGCCCCGCCCGCCGTTTGCAGTTGCACCGATAAATGCGAAGCCGGAAAGGTAAATGTGAGCTGCCCTGTCTGCAAGGACAACATGACCGCTTGCAGCGGCAAGGAAGCGGAGCCGGAAACCGAGAAACCAACAGAGCAGCCCAAAGAGAAAGGCAATACAGGCGGGCTTGTGCTTTTCCTTGTCGTGGCACTTCTTGGCGGCGGGGGCGCGTTCTATTATTTTAAGTTTATGAAGCCAAAGCAGAACGTCAAGGGCGACACCGACCTTGAAGATTTCGATTTTGACGATTACGACGAGGACGAGGGGGACGGGCTTTCTGATGAAGAACAGGAGGACGAGGAAGCATGACGCTTTTTACCGAAAACCCTTTAGAAAAAATGATGGTACAAAGACCCACCGGGCGGCGTGACAGTGCGCCGCCCGTTCCAAAATCCCCGGCGTGTATGCGTTGCCCTTATAAGGCGCAATCCCCCTGTATCGGCTATTGTCTGAAACAGGCACAGGAGAAGAAGCACACCGCGCCGGAACGCTGAAAGGAGGATTTTTTCATGGCATTTAGACTTGTGATTGCAGAAAAGCCGAGCGTGGCGCAGACTATCGCCGCCGCGCTTGGCATTAAGGGGAAACAGGACGGGTATATCGAGGGCGGCGGCTACCTCATTTCATGGTGCGTCGGGCATTTGGTACAGCTTGCGGAAGCTGCCGCCTACGGGGAGCAATATAAAAAATGGAGTTTTGACAGCTTACCCATTCTGCCGGAGGAATGGCAGTACGCCGTTGACCCGGACAAGGGGAAGCAATTCAAAACCATTAAAGAGCTTATGCACCGCGCCGACGTTTCCGAAGTGGTAAATGCGTGTGACGCGGGGCGCGAGGGTGAATTGATTTTCCGCTTTGTCTACGAAGTGGCGGGCTGCAAGAAGCCCATGCGCCGCTTGTGGATTTCTTCAATGGAGGACGGGGCGATTAAGGCGGGCTTTGCTTCCCTCAAAGACGGGCGGGACTATGGCGCGCTCTTTGCGTCCGCCCTCTGCCGCGCAAAGGCTGACTGGCTTATCGGCATTAACGCCACCCGGCTTTTCTCCTGCCTGTATGGAAAGACCTTGAACGTGGGGCGCGTCCAGACCCCGACCTTAAAAATGCTCACCGACCGGGACGCGGCTATCTCCCATTTCCAGAAAGAAAAATATTATCATGTTCGCCTTGATTTATCCGGCGCGGACGCGGCAAGCGAAAGGATTTCGGACAAGGCAGAAGCCGACGCGCTGAAAGGGGCTTGCGAAGCGGGAAAGGCGGTATGCGTTTCCCTTACCAGAGAGAAGAAAACCGCAGCCCCGCCAAAGCTCTTTGACCTTACCTCTTTGCAGCGGGAAACGAACCGCATTTTCGGTTACACCGCAAAGCAGACCCTTGACCTTGCACAATCCCTTTATGAAAAGCGGCTCCTTACTTATCCGAGGACGGACAGCAGCTTTCTTACTGACGACATGGGCGGCACCGCAGCGGACATTATCGCGCTGCTTTGCGAAAAGCTCCCCTTTATGGCGGGCGCGGACTTCACGCCGGAGATTGCAAAGGTATTAGACAGCAAGAAAGTATCAGACCACCACGCAATCATTCCCACTATGGAGCTTGCAAAGGCTGACCCGGACGCGCTGCCGGAAAGCGAGAAGAATATCCTTACCCTTGCGGGGGCGCGTCTGCTTTTTGCCACCGCCGAGCCGCATATTTATGAAGCGGTTACGGCGGTTTTCTCATGCGCCGGGACAGACTTCACCGCAAGGGGAAAGACCGTACTTGCGGAGGGTTGGAAAGAGCTTGAACGCAGATACCGGGCGACGCTGAAAGATAAGCCCGAAGCAGAGGACGGGGAAAATGAGGGCGTGACGCTGCCGGAGCTTTCCGAGGGACAGAACTTTCCTAACCCCGCCGCAAAAGTAACGGAGCATACCACAACGCCGCCGAAGCCCCACAGCGAAGCGTCGCTTCTCTCTGCTATGGAGCGAGCCGGGAACGGGGACACCGACCCGGACGCGGAACGCCGGGGGCTTGGCACTCCCGCCACCCGCGCCGCCGTCATTGAAAAACTGGTAAAGGGCGGCTTTGCAGAGCGCAAGGGGAAGCAGCTTATCCCCACGCAGAACGGAGCCGCCCTTATATCAGTCTTGCCGGATATGCTCACTTCCCCGCAGCTTACCGCAGAATGGGAAAACAATCTGACGCAGATAGCAAAGGGAGCCGCAGACCCCGGCGAATTTCTGTCCGGCATTGAAGCTATGGCGCGGGAGCTTGTGCAGACACACGCCGCAGCACTGGACGGGAAAAAGGATTTGTTCCGGGAGGAAAAGCCCTCTGTCGGCAAATGCCCCCGTTGCGGTTCCCCCGTCCATGAGGGGAAGAAAAACTATTATTGCAGCAACAAAGAATGTGCCTTTGTCATGTGGAAGAATGACCGCTTTTTCGAGGAACGCAAGACCGCTTTTTCCGCGAAGATTGCCGCCGCGCTCCTTAAATCCGGCAAAGTGAATGTGAAGAAGCTCTATTCCCCGAAAACAGGCAAGACCTATGACGGAACTATCGTTCTGGCTGACACTGGCGGGAAATACGTCAACTACCGTATCGAAGTACAGAAGAACTAAAAACTTGAATAGCAAGCATAGGAAGCGGGTACCCACTTCCGTAAATCCCTGTCCTGCCGCTGACGCGCCGGACGGGGATTTTGCTTGTTGGGAAGTTTCCCAAACCCTCTAAAAAAATGAAAAAATTGTTGGCATAACGCACAGCCCACCGTAGTACGGGGCGAACCCCAAAAGCGCGGCGGTGCGCCGCCATTTCAGAAAGGAGCGAATGAATGGAAAAGAAAAAAGGTTACTCCATGTTTGAGCGTGACAAGTTAGACCCGGCTGACAGTATGCGGATAGAGCGAAATATTTATTTTGAGGAACAGACCGCTGACCTTTCCGGGCTTACCGCCCTGCCCTTAGAACAGTTACAGGCATTGCGGGAAGAATACGCGGCGGCTGAACAGGCAGCTTTTGAAGCCTTGCAAGAACAGGCGGCGGCATGGGACGAACAGGCGGGAAAGACCCTTGCCATTGACAAAGCCATTGAGTATGTGAGGACACCCGAAGCTACGCATACCGCGAACCAGTGGGAAGCTACGGACTACGGGAAGCACATCAGCAACCGCGTCTACCAAATGCGCTACCACATATCCGAGAATACCCGGTATGACAGGGAAAAAGAGAAATCCATTCCCTATTCGTGGACGCTTTCATGGAGTATTTACACCAACAGCCCCCACAATTACGGACAGGCAAAAATCGCCGGACAGGAAAGGAAAGTCTTTGCAGACAAGGCAGCTATGGAAAAATATCTGAATGGGCGTATCAAAGCCTATCAGCATTTATTCACCGAGGTATCGCCGCCTATCCCGCCAGAGTATGCAGAGCATTTCAAAGTAAACGGGCAGCTTTTACCGGGCTATGCTATCGAGGGCGAGGAACGGGCGCAGCCTACCGCTGAAAAAGCAGCCCCCACCACAGCAGAGCCGCCACAGGACACCGAACAGAGAAAGGAGCGTGAAACCATAAACGAGCAGTTTTCAATTCTTATCGACAGCCGCAGCCGCTTTGAAACAGGCAAACCGGGCGGCGTGTGGCTTCCCATGCCGACCACAACAGAGCAGCTTCATGCGGCTATGGAAAGCGTCGGCATTACCGCAGACAATCCGCAGGATTTTTTCATCAACGGGTATTCTTCTACGGAGGACTGCCCCTTTGACTTGCCGCTTTCCGTTATCCAAAGCGCAAGCATGGACGAGCTGAATTATTTTGGAAAACTTCTGGAAATGCAGAGTGACGGGGACAAGGATAAATTTGCGGCGGCGGTTACACATGGCGAGTATGCCGGAAGCATGAAAGACCTTATCAACCTTGCACAAAACCTTGACTGTTACTGGCTCTATCCCACTGTCCGCAGCGAAGAAGATTACGGTTATTATCTTATCGACGAACTGGACGAGCTGGAGCTTCCCGAAGAAGCAAAGAAATATTTCAAGTATGAAGAATACGGGCGGGACGCAGTTAGCAAGGATAAGGGGCAGTTTACCGAACAGGGCTATATCTATAACAATCAGAACACCTTTACCGAATGGTATCGGGGAACGGAAAACGAGATACCCAAAGAATACCGCGTTATGAGCTTCCCACAGCCGGAACGCGGCGGACAGGACAAGACCTTTATGGACGCAGCCGCCACAGAGCAGACCGCCCGAACCGCCGCAGAGCAGCCACAGGAGCCGCACCCGGTTATCCCTATCGTGCTGACAGCCGGGAAGCCCGCCGAGAAATTAAAAGAGATTACCGACCGTCTGGAACAGGGCATTACGGAACTCTTTGACAGCGAGCGTTACAAGGAATATCTGAAAGTCATGTCAAAATTCCATAATTACAGCTTCCGAAACACCGTCCTTATCGCCATGCAGAAGCCGGACGCTTCCCTTTTGGCGGGCTTTTCCGCTTGGAAGAACAACTTTGAGCGAAATGTGATGAGAGGGCAAAAGGGAATTAAAATCATTGCCCCGTCGCCCTATAAAATCAAACAGGAAATGCAGAAAATCGACCCGCACACGCAGAAGCCCATAATCGGCAAGGACGGAAAGCCCGTCACCGAGGAAAAGGAAATCACCATACCCGCCTACAAGGTGGTATCCGTCTTTGACGTTTCCCAGACCGAGGGAAAGGAACTGCCGGACATTGCCGTTGACGAACTGACAGGCGACGTTGACCGCTATAAGGACTTTTTCGCAGCCCTTGAAAAGACTTCCCCCGTTCCTATCGCCTTTGAGAATATCGAGGGCGGCTCTCATGGCTACTACCACTTGGAGGACAAGCGCATTGCTATCAACGAGGGCATGAGCGAATTACAGACCTTAAAGACCGCCATTCACGAAATCGCCCATGCGAAGCTGCACGACATTGACCTCAACGCGCCAAAGGACGAGCAACCCCGCGTTGACCGCCGCACCCGCGAAGTCGAAGCGGAAAGCGTCGCCTATACCGTCTGCCAACATTACGGGCTTGACACGTCGGACTATTCTTTCGGCTATGTCGCCGGGTGGAGCAGCGGGCGGGAGCTGTCCGAGCTGAAAAGCTCCCTTGAAACGATACGCAGCGCAGCCGCCGAGATTATCAATTCCATAGACGCGAATTTTGCGGAGCTGCAAAAGGCACAGGACAAGGAGCAGACCGCCGGACAGGAGCAGCCCACCAGAGAGGGACAAGAAGCCGCGCCACAGCCGGAAGCCCCGAAAAAAGCAGATACAGCCGGGAAAGAAAAGCCGGAAGCAGCCCCGAAAGAAGCCTTTACCCCGGAAACGATTTACAGAGTGCGCCGGAACCCTTACAGCGACAGCCGGGAAAACAGCCACCTCTTGCAAGCCTATGTGACACAGGAGAACGGGCGGGCGAAAATGGGCGACGTGCTTTATACGGGAACGCCGGAGAAATGCCGCGAGCTTATGGGGCAGCTCAAAAGCGGCGAGCTGACCGAGGGCGACGTAAAGCAGCTTTACGCAAAGGCACAGGAAACGGCGCAGACCACCGGACAGGACAAGGACACCTTTTCCATTTACCAGATAAAGGGCGGGGACGAAACAAGGGACTTCCGCTTTGAGCCTTACGACCGCCTGCAGGCGGCGGGAAATGTGGTTGATAAAGCGAACTATGAGCTTGTCTATTCCGCGCCCCTTGCGCCGGAAACTTCCCTTGAAGATATTTATACCCGCTTCAATATCGACCACCCAAAAGATTTTAAGGGACACAGCCTTTCCGTTTCGGACGTGGTAGTGCTTCATCAGAACGGACAGGACACCGCGCATTACGTTGACAGCGTAGGCTTCCGGCAAGTGCCGGAGTTTTTACAGGAGCAGAAGCAGCTTACCCCGGACGAGCTGACAACGGGCGAAACAATCCAGACACCGAGGGGGACTTTCCATGTGACCGCCATGAGCCGGGAGCAGATAGAAGCCGCCGGATATGGCTTTCACCACCAGTCGGACGACGGAAAGTATCTGATTATGGGGAACGGGACGCGGGCGTTTGCTGTTGCCGCAGAGCAGCCGGAAAAGGCAAACCCCTTGAAGCATATCGAGGACACCGTAGAGCAGAACGACAACAACTTTGACGGTATCATCAACAACACCCCTACCGTTGACGAACTGGAAGCAAAGGTTAAGGCGGGAGAAACAATTTCCCTTGTTGACCTGGCTAACGCGGTCAAAGCCGACAAAGAGCGCGGCAAGGAAGCGAAGCCGGAAAAGAAGCCCTCTATCCGGGCGCAGCTTAGGGCTGACAAGGAAAAGGCGCAGAAGAAAAACGCAAAGCAGAAATTACAGGATTTGGAAAGGAGCTGACCCATGCCGAAACAGAGTAAATTTGAGAACGTGGATTTGTTCGCTTCCCTCAATGCGGTTATGAAGCAGAACACAGGCTTTTACCAGAGCGACTTGGAGATTGACAAGGAGATTATCGCAAAGGCGGCGGCAAGCCCCCGCAAGGAGGACAAGACCCTTTTGTGGTTCTGCCGCCCGTCCGGGACGCATTGCTTCCGGGAGCGCGACGTTTTCCTCAAAGACACCGCGCCCCACAACACATGGCGTTTCTACATGGAGCAGACGAGCGACCGCGTCCTTGCCTATGCAATCGAGCTAACGGGGACGGAGCGCGGGAAAATCAAGGGCAATCTGTACGAACTGGACTACGCTAAACATTATGAGCGCGTCAAGGAAAAGGAGCTGCCCGCCGATACGGTGAAGCTGATTTATGAGCATGGGGAACGGGAGATACCCGCCGGACAGTTTTTCAACGGCAATCCCGATTATGAGCTTGGAAAGTTTGAACGCTTTGAAGCCGTACCCAACGACCCGGACGCGCTGCAATCGCTCTTACAGGAAGAACGGCGCAGCCGGGAGCAGCTTCCGCCGGGGGATTTCAAGGCGCATATCGCCGCATTGCGGGACGGGCTGATTGAAACGGAAGCGCGGCGCATTGTACGGGAAATGAAGCGGCACGACACGCCGAACAGCCCCAACAAGACCCATTTCATGGTAGAGCTTTCCCCGGCGTTCATGCAGCTTGCAGCCACAAAGGACACTGACCGCCTTTTCTCCATGCTGCCCTACAAGACCCTTGCCTTTTCCAAAATCGAGGGCAGACATGGGACGTATGCGCTGATTGACAAGGGGGAGAACCGGGACAGGAAGATAAGGAAGCCCCGCCCCTCTATCCGGGCGCAGCTTAAAGCAGACAAGGCAAAGACCGCCCCGAAAAAGGCGGCGGCAAAAACAAAAAATCACGATATGGAGGTATGAGCATGATTAGACTGACTGTTGAAGAAACAAACCTTTTGAGCATTTACAACGAGGGCGGCAAGCGGGCTTTGATTGAGAATGTCAACGCCGCGCTGCCCTACATGGACGCGGATATGCGGGAGCTTGCAAAGCGCACCCTTTCCAAAGTGGACGCTTTGACCGAAGCGGAATTTGCAGAGCTTCCCATTTACGCCGCTGATGAAGTATGAACGGGGTTAAGCGGCTGACGCCGCCCCAGAGCCGGAAAGTCAACGCCCTTGTGCGCCGGACGTGCTGCAATTATGATAACGGGAACTGTATCTTACTGGACGACGGGGACGAGTGCGTTTGTCCGCAGCTCATTTCCTATTCGCTTCTCTGCAAGTGGTTCCGGGCTGCGGTGCTTCCCGCCGACAGGCTACTCTATGCGGAGCTTTACCAGACAGGGGACAAGAAGAAGTGTACCGAGTGCGGCGCGTTCTTTGCGTCAACCTCTAACAGTGTCAAATACTGCCCCGTCTGCCGGAAGCGTATCACCCGCAGACAAGCTGCCGAGCGCATGAGGAAAAGACGCACCCCTGTTACGCAGTAGGTGCGGAAAATCCCTTGATTTACAGGGCTTTCCGGGCGTGAAAATCGGATAGGCGATACTTTATACCTTTACCCCCGAAAATGGCGTTCTACTGCGTAACATTCACGAAAACAGCACCCATAAAAAGACAGGGCGCGGAAGTCATATACTGGCTTCCGCGCCCTGTTCTTTTTTTGCCTATCTGACATTTCCCTTTTCCATTTCTTCAAGCGGGAACTGCGGGAGGGCTTCTATCAGCTTCTTTGTGATAGACTGGCGCATATCTTCGTTGATTTCCTGTTTCGTGCTTCCGTCTGGCTGTCTGACCGCTACCGTCGATAGCCTGTCGATTTCGTCCTTGTAGCAATCCACGACTTTCTCCACCGCCCATTTCTCCCCGGCAACGGCGGCGCGTATGGTTTCATATTCCGGCATTTTCTGGTTTTCCATGCTCAACGCTCCTCTGCTTTTTGATAGCCCTATCATAGCACAGCGGCGGGGATTTTGCTATCCTTATCCGCGTTCTGTTTCCTTTTCCCGTTCCGGCTGTCTGTCTGCCTGTAAAATGCTGTCAATGTTCTGCTTGATAATATCATATTCCCGGACTTTCTTTTTCAATTTTCCATAGTCGGCGTAAAGGGCTTCTTTCTGCGCTTGGAGGGCTTCATACTCCGATTGCAGCGCGGCGAGGTTCGGGAGCTTCGCAATGCCCGCCGCTTTCAGTGACCTTACGGCGGCTTCATGGAGGATAATTGCCTGTTCCTGTCCGGCGCGGTACTTCTCCCTGTTCCTTGCCTTGCGGTATGCGTCATAGACAGGCTTTGTCTTTTGATAGGTGGAAACATTCTTGATAAGCACCGCCATTTCCGCAAGCCGCTTTTCGGCGTTCTTCAATGCGTCTGCCGCCTGTCCGCTTTCCGCTGCCATTTCCTCAATCCGGCTGACTAAATCCGCGTACTGCTCAATCTTATGTTCCGTCAAGAAATTCATTGTTTTAGCTGCCTGTTTCAGATTGTGGATTTTCGCCCACTGTTCATAGCCCTTACTCTGCGCTGCCTTGATACTGTTCTCAATGTCGATAAGCAGCGACACGCCGCGCTGCTCTCTGGGAGCTTTCGCCACCTTTGTCCGTCTGCCCGCTATCCGTTCCCTTACGGCTTCCTCTGTATAGTCTGCGCCGAGGGTTTTAAGGCGGGTGAAGCGTTCCTGTCCGGGGGCGCGGCATGATACATATTTCCCCGGCTTTATCTCATAGCCCGCCGCCTGTAACCGCGTTAGCAATTCCTCAAAACTGGAAACTTGGGGGATAAGCGCGTCAACAGTGGTTTTCAGCTTGCCTTTCCAACTTGTACCCGTCTTTTCTGCCTGGTACTCCGCATAGCTCTTTCCCTTGCTGCCCTTGCCGGGGACGACAACGGACAAGCCATTTTCCCGGCACAGCTTGTCGCTCATGTTCCGTATGCCGTAATAGCTCCTTTTGTTGGAATTGTATTTATGGTGGTCTACAAAGTTCACCGCGCAAAAAATGATATGGTTATGGACGTGTCCTTTGTCAATGTGCGTCGTGAGTACATACTCATGCTGCCCCTTTGTTACCGCGTCGGCAAGCTGCTTTCCGATTTCATGGGCTTTCTGATAATCGACTTCCCCCGGCTCAAAGGACTGTATCAGATGAAAGGCTAAATTGTTCCCCTTTTGGAGTGCTTGCGACAGGGTATATTCAAACTCAATATCTGCCGTTTCATAGGAGCAACCGAAAGAGGACACAAGCATTTTCCCGTCCGTCTTGTCCGGGTTTTCGATATAGTCAAGGGCTTTGCTTAGAGTGCTTTTAATAGGCTTAATCTTTGTAACCGCCATATCTCCGCAAGCACCCCCTTTATTTCCTCTATGTCCTCTTGGTATGCGTTCCCCGTCGCGTTTACGCGGCGTGCTATCTGGTTGACGTTGACACCGATTTTCTGTATCTCTGCGGTCATAGCCTTTATATCGGCGTGGTCTATCTGAATGATATACCCGTCAATGGCAATCTTCCGCAGATACGCCGCCATGTTCCGGGTGGGTACGAGCTTCATTTTTTCCAGTATTAAATCCCGTTCCGCTTCCGTCACTCTGAATTTGATTTGCACTGTCCTTTTGCGTCCGTCC
Source organism: Enterocloster citroniae (assembly GCF_040545455.1). Classification (NCBI taxonomy): domain Bacteria; kingdom Bacillati; phylum Bacillota; class Clostridia; order Lachnospirales; family Lachnospiraceae; genus Enterocloster; species Enterocloster citroniae. The sequence continues at coordinate 22,295 of NZ_JBEPLZ010000041.1, forward strand.
ATGTGTTCGCTCCTTTCCTTTCCGTTCCGAGGGTTTGGGACACTTCCCAACAAGCAATTTTCAACCGACGCGCCGCAGCGCGGGAGGGCGAAAATACGGAAGTGGTACCCGCTTCCTATGCTTGCTACGAATGTTTTTATCCTTTAGGCTCTTATCACCTACTACGGAGAAAAAGCGATTTTGCCAAACTTACGCAAAAGAAAAACGCTGCAACCTCAAAAAAGATTACAACGCTTTCCAAATCCTGTTCAGTTTTAAGTCGGACATTCCTATTCGCCCTCTTTTTCGACTTCGGAAATCTCCTTTGCCGTTGCGGTTACAATCCGTATGCCTGTATCGCTCATACCGTCAAGAAGCGCGTCAAGCTGCCGCCGCTGCGTGTTCTTCTCCGGCGGCGTTTCTAAAAGGAATTGGTCTACGGATATATGGTAACGCTGTATCAGCTCAAAGAATATCTGTAAACTTGGGTGCTGCCCCTTGTTCTCAATGTTCGCAAGGTAGCGCGGCGAGATAAACATTTCGTCGCCTACTTTCTTGCGGCTCTCCTTGCATCCCTCACGCGCTGCCTTTATCGCTGCCCCAAAAGCCTTAAAGTCGTATCGTGGTACTGGTCTTTTTGCCATAGTTATTCACCCTATTACATTTTACTGTTCCCCTTTCTTCTTGGATATGTCTACGTAGTTCTATCAGTTAGCCAAAATAATTCATATATATATATGTTGACAACAAGCTGCTTTTGTATATAATATTATATAAAAGGGGGGGAATGTTTATGTTACATAGCATGCGTATTCGATAAGCATTGAAATCAAAAAAGATTTTTCCCATTTTCAATATGGGCTTTTTTGTCATGCTTATTTTGCGTATGCTATACAACAAAACTAACGATGTATAGACATAGTATAAAAACTATGCCTTAATTTTGTTGTAGTATTATATGTATAAATGCAGGTCAATGCTCATGTTGAGAATTGACCTGCATTTTTTTGCGCAAAAGGAGAAATATTATGCTTGAAAAATATTGGATAAAATGTCCAATTTGTAACGGAAAGACGAGGGTTCAAGTATTTTATAATACGGTATTAAGAAATTTTCCTCTTTTCTGCCCTAAATGTAAATTAACGCATATCGTTGATGTTGAAAAACTAGAAATCATAATCAAAAACTCTGAAAAACAAACTTTTTAATTTTGAAAAGGAAGGATATTTAAATGAAACACTTACCTAAAAGTACACCTACGGAAATATTGAATGACCCATACGGATTTACTTACAAAGAAATGTCGGAAGTAATTGGAGAGGATAAAGCAAGAGCCTTATATACGGAATTGTATAAACAGCCATTTCACAAAGAAAATCTATCAATATCAACAAAAAAAGTCTATAAAAGTAGCGATACTGAAAAGTATGTTTATGAATTGAAAGATAACAGGTATATTGAAACGGTTTTTATTAAACGGCGAGATGGTGGGACTGTTTGCGTAAGTACGCAAGTTGGTTGTTCTGTTGGCTGTATTTTTTGTGAGTCCGGACGCAATGGTTTTGTTCGTAATCTAACACCGTCTGAAATTGTGCAGCAGGTTGTATTGATACGTCAAAAAGTAAATCGTATCGTTTTTATGGGAATGGGAGAACCTTTATTCAATTACGACAACTTGATTGCAGCAATCCATATTCTTCGAGATAGAAATGGACTTAACTTTCCAACCGACGGCATTACCGTATCAACAGTTGGTCCAGTTAATCAATTAAAAAAATTGCGCGAAGAACATCTAAAAATTCAGTTGACAATATCTTTACATGCAGCAACACAGGCTGCGAGAAACTGTATCATTCCTCATATGCACATGTACGCTATTGAAGATGTTGTTAAGCAAGCATTGTCCTATTCTCAAAGGCATAATCGAAAAGTGGTATTTGCGTATTTGCTTTTACCAGGTATAAATGACCGTTCCTCAGATATAAGGCAACTTGCAAAATGGTTTAAGGGCAAAAATGTTATGATTAACGTGCTGCAATACAACCCGACGAGTAATTCAAAAATTAGAGCACCACAAAAACAAGAAATGGTTGCGTTCAAACATCAATTAGAGCAAACAGGACTTGAAGTTACCATGAGAGTTTCTCATGGTAGAGAGATTAAAGCAGCTTGTGGACAGTTAGCTAATACATATAATAAAGCCAAAAAACAACAGAAATAATTTAATTAAAAGAGCCAGACGCACAGACGCAGAGCCGATAATATGCAGTTTGAAATACTGCTGTTATCGGCTCTTTTTTGATTTTAATTTGTGCCCCTAATAACCATATTGGAGCAAAATCAGAACTGTTGCTTGTCGTTCTTTGATTTCCGCAGCAGCTTTGAAAAATCAAAGCCGCCGTTTCTTTTTATCTTCTAATGAAATGACGCGGTATCACTGTTGAAATCGGCGGCTAAAGGAGGTAGCCGCCATGAAGCAAAAAGCATATCGACAAAATCCGACAGTTATTGACTTATCAAAAAAAGCCCGCCCACCACCGGGGGAAACTACGCTTATATATATGAACTGTCTAATCATCTGGATACTGCTTACAATGCCTATGCGCCCGTCCGGGCTTTTCGGACGGGCGCATTTTGTACGTTCAAAAAATTTTTGAAGAAATTTCAAAAAATCTTCGGCGTTTTTGAAAAACGCCGTATTGCCCCGCGAAAAGGGGGGAAGCACCACCAACTTTCCAACGAGAAAGGAGGTGAGAATGTGGAACCTAATAGCAGGGAGTTTTACAAACAGTGTGCTTTTCAGAAGTTTTGTAATACGGTATTGCACAATGAAGCTTGCGACACCCATAGAGAACTTCGCAGACACAATGCAAAGGAAGTGACCTTTTCCGACATGACCTTAGACGAAGCGCGGCAGCTTCATACGTTTGATGAATATTTCAAACGTGAAGCCGCCGAAACCGTCTTTGAGAAAGCCGGGAAGAAAATCACGCCAAAGCTGCTTCTTGAAGCAATCCGTACTTTGCCGGAAGAAAAGCGCAAAGCCATATTGCTGTATTACTTCGAGGGAATGAACGATACCGAGATTGCGGAGCTGTTCAACACGTCGAGAAGCACGATACAGTACAGGCGGACAAGCTCTTTTGAGAAATTAAGAAAATATCTGGAGGAAAATGCTGATGAATGGGACGAATGGTAACGAACCCGGCTACCCGGAAAATGCCCTTGTTCCTTATCCTGTCATTGTGGCAGCGACAAAGGGCGACCCGGACGCCATGAAGATTGTCTTGCAGCATTTCAGCGGCTACATAGCCCGCCTCTCCATGCGGAAGCTGTACGACGAGCGCGGGAACGTCTATTTTGGCGTAGACCACGACATTCGGGAACGGCTGCAAGCAAAACTGATGATGGCTGTCCTCACCTTTAAGGCAGAGGAATAAACCGCAGCGGCGGCGGGACGCTTTCTCTCTCCCCCTTTTCCGTTCCGCTGCTGACGCGGCAGCAAAGCCATTCTGAACCTTGACAAAGAAAGCGGCGCAAGATAACGGCGGCGCAGCATAGGGCAAATCGGATACGTTCCTTTTGCGCCGAGCCATACGGCGGGTGCGCCATGACGCTATCCGGGTGAGGTTATCCCCGCCCGGACAGCCGAGCGACCAACACCGCGCCGGAAAGCAAGTGTAGCGGCTTGCGGGCGACGACACGCAGAATATACAATGATACTTCCTTACAGCCACAGTCCGAGCGTTAAGAGCGTCGCAGGCAATGGGTAGGGCGGCATGAGAACCATGCCGGGGTGAAATTCCCATGAGGTTATGCTAATAACCGTCCGATTAAAGCCTTTGTTTTATTGAATAGTGGACTTGCTGCTATTCATAGACTATATTATATGTTTGCGAAAGAAAGGGGGATTTTCTTTGACGCAAAACCAAACGCCCGTTACCACAACGGAGCATAAAATAGGAAAAGTTACTTACCTTGTATGTTCGTCCGCAAGTGAACGCGCAACGGACACACTGGATAAAAAGATAAAAAAACTCATTCGCAAAGACATGGAACTGAACCCCGCAAACGCCCGGAAATAGGGCGTTTCTTCACATTTTATACATGACACAGGCAGCGGTATGTGGTATAATATAGACAGTACAAATACCATGCTTGTCTGTCGTCGGAAAGGAGGACAAAATGTTACAGACAGACAAGATTACCGCTTTATATTGCAGATTGAGCCAGGAAGATATGCAAGCCGGGGAAAGCGAGAGCATACAGAACCAAAAACTGATTTTACAAAAGTATGCTGACGAACACCACTTTTTCAACACGCGCTTTTTCGTAGACGACGGATTTTCCGGCGTGAGCTTTGAGCGTGAGGGGCTTCAAGCCATGCTGCATGAGGTTGAAGCCGGGAACGTGGCGACCGTCATAACAAAAGACCTTTCCCGTCTGGGACGTAATTATCTGAAAACCGGGGAGCTGATAGAGATTGTCTTTCCCGAATATGAAGTGCGCTACATTGCCATTAACGACGGTGTAGACACAGCAAGGGAAGATAACGAGTTTACCCCTCTGCGGAACTGGTTCAACGAGTTTTACGCCCGCGACACCTCAAAGAAAATCCGGGCTGTCAAACAGGCAAAGGCGCAGAAAGGCGAGCGCGTCAACGGCGAAGCTCCTTACGGCTACCTTATCGACCCGGATAACCGCAATCATCTGATACCCGACCCGGAAACGGCGCACGTCGTAAAACAGATTTTTGCAATGTATGTACGGGGCGACCGTATGTGTGAAATCCAGAACTGGCTGCGGGACAATGAAATACTGACCGTCGGGGAACTGCGCTACCGCAGGACAGGGAGCAAACGCCACCCCCGCCCACAGCTCAACGCATGGTACAACTGGCCGGATAAGACGCTGTACGACATTCTGACAAGGAAAGAATATTTAGGGCATACCATAACCGGGAAAACCTACAAGGTATCTTATAAGTCGAAAAAGACGAAAAAGAACCCGGAGGAAAAAAGGTATTTCTTCCCCAACACTCACGAACCTTTGATTGATGAAGAAACCTTTGAACTTGCACAGAAGCGGATTGCCACCCGGCAACGCCCGACAAAGGTTGATGAAATTGACCTGTTTTCCGGGCTGCTCTTTTGCGGGGACTGCGGCTACAAAATGTATGCAGTACGCGGAGCCGGGACGCTTGAACGGAAACACGCCTACACTTGCGGCAACTACCGCAACCGGGCAAGAAATGATATGCTCTGCACTACGCATTATATCCGCAAAAGCGTATTGAAAGAACTTGTCCTTGCAGACTTGCAGCGAGTAACGTCTTATGTGAAAGAGCATGAACAGGAGTTTATCGAAACAGCCAACGAGTGCAGCGCAAAGGCAGTACAAAAGACGCTGACACAGCAGCGGAAAGAGCTTGACAAGGCGCAGAACCGTATTAACGAGCTGAACATCTTATTCCGCAAGCTCTACGAGGACAACGCTTTAGGGAAACTTTCAGATGAACAATTTGCTTTTCTGACTTCCGGCTATGATGAAGAAAAAAAGACGCTGACCCGGAGGATTGCGGAGCTGTCACAGGAAATCGACAACGCCACCGAGCGCAGCGCGGACGTAAAAAGGTTTGTCGCACTGGTACGCAGATACACAGCGATTGAAGAACTGACCTACGAAAACGTCCATGAATTTATTGACCGTATTCTTATTCACGAACTGGATAAGGAAACGAACACCCGCAAAATCGAAATCTTTTATAGCTTTGTCGGCAGAGTTGATACAGGTGACAAGCCTACCGAAAGTATCTCCTATTTCAGACAGATAGGAGCCGACGTAAAGAGTTATGCTATCTAACATACATCAAAAAGAGGTAAGATAACACCCTCTGCAAAAAAGGTATCGTTATCTTACCTCAACAAAGTT
>NZ_JBEPLZ010000042.1:0-27696 GCF_040545455.1 Enterocloster citroniae
CAGGCAGACTTTTCAGTGCGCCTTCCGGGCGCAAGCAGGTAACAGCCCCTTATAGGGGCAGAACAAGCCACCGGCTAAGCCGGTGGTCTTGACTGAGAAAGGAAATGAACCCAATGATTGATAAAGAGAATTTAACCACGGGAAGTGTATCTAAAAAGCTGATCGCCTTTGCGCTTCCTTTGTTGTTGGCAAACCTGCTCCAATCGTTTTACAGTATTGTAGATATGCTGGTGGTGGGCAGGATTGTTGGAAAAACAGGGCTTGCGGCCATCAGCAATGCCTCTATGGTAAGTTTTATCATCAATTCCATCTGTATTGGTGTTACAATGGGAGGGACGGTTTTGATCGCCCAGTTCAAAGGCGCCGATGACGTGAAAGGGCAGAGCGAAACAGTGGGCACATTATTTTCCCTTACCCTGACCGCGTCAGGTGTTGTCACCGCCGCTGCGCTGCTAGGGTATAAGCCGCTGTTCGGCCTGTTAAGCATCCCATCGGATGCAATGGGGGATGCCTGTGAATATATGGAGGTCATCTGCCGGGGAACGGTTTTTGTGTTTGGATATAATGGGGTATGCTCCATTATGAAAGGATTTGGGGATTCTAAAAGTCCCCTGTATTTTGTTGGGATTGCCGCCATTGTGAATATTGTTTTAGATCTGCTGTTAGTTGGCCCATTTGGAATGGGGGCCAAAGGAGCGGCATATGCAACGATCTTTTCCCAGGGTATTTCATTTGCAGCAGCGATGATCCATCTGAAACGCAGAAGCTTTATTTTTGATTTTAAGCCGGAACATTTTGTAGTCAAAAAGGATAAGCTGGCCATGATCCTAAAGGTGGGGCTGCCTACGGCTGTTCAGATGGTGGTAGTGAACATATCCTACCTTTTAATCACCGGGATGCTCAATCAGTTTGGGGTAGCGGTTGCCGCGGCCTCCGGTGTGGGCTTAAAGATCAATACGTTTGCAGGTATGCCCTGCTGGGCCGTGGGGCAGGCAGTCACAGCAATGGCAGGGCAGAACATGGGGGCGAATAACAGGGAACGGGTGAGGGAAACAACAAACACGGGACTTTGCCTTAACCTTGCAATCACCGCTGTGGCGGTATTGTTTGTCCAGATTTTTGCAGGACCGATCATCAGGCTTTTTGACCCGGTGAGCCCGGAGGTCACACGGGATGGTATCTTGTACCTTAGAATATGCTGTGGGCTTAACAGCCTGATCTATGGGGCTATGTATACCTTTGATTCCTTTGCCATTGGGGTCGGTTCCGCCAATGTCGCTATGGTAAACGCTCTTTTGGACGCGGTGGTGGTGCGGCTGCCTGTGAGCTGGCTGCTGGCATTTCCATTGTCCTTTGGATTTCCCGGTGTATATCTGGGACAGGCTCTTTCTCCCATTCTTCCGGCGGTTGCCGGGGGGCTGTATTTTAAGAGCAGAATATGGGAACGTGGGAATTTGATCAGGAGATAAGGGACGGAAGAGGAGGAGAATACGTAGATGGATCGGAAAAAGCTGATTGACCAAAGCATCGATTACATTATGCACCCACCATGTTTAAGCAGTCCATACCCACCCATGGCATGCCTATTCCTTGTAACCCGGAGCAGGCGGCACGGTTTAAAAGAGCAGAGGAATATGCGGCCCAAATTGAGTCGCCCATGGAAATGCTGCGCAGCGCAAACACGCTGACAGTGGACAGCCTGCGGGCATCATGTGCGGATGAAGTCGTTTTTTTACAATACAAAACAGGAGATTAATGATATAATAATATAATACGCAGCATGTTCATTCCGGTCAAAGGACACGCTGTATGGGAAAATAATAATTGAGGAGAAAATTGTATGAAGAAATGCATCTTATTTGTGATTTTAGAGCCATATGCCGACTGGGAGGCTGCTTATCTGTCCTCCGCCCTCCAAATGTTAGGGCAGGGTATGTATGAGGTTAAGACCGTGTCTTTGACAAAAGAGCCGGTATGCTCCATTGGAGGTTTTTGTGTATTGCCTGATTATGATATCAATTCGATTCCTGCCGATTATGAGGCGCTGATTTTGGTTGGAGGAATGGCGTGGAGGAATGAAGAAGCCCGCAGGATTCAGCCTCTTGTGGAGAAATGCCTGGAGAAAGGAAAAGTTTTGGGCGGTATATGCGATGCATCAGGGTTCCTTGGTACAGCGGGAGTTTTGAACAATGTGAATCATACAAGCAATGACCTTAATGATCTGAAACAGTGGGCAGGCAAGGCCTACACCGGGGAACAGAAATACGTTATGAGACAAGCGGTCAGGGATGGAAACATTGTCACGGCCAATGGAACGGCTCCTCTGGAGTTTGCAAAAGAAGTGCTGTTCGCCCTGAAAGCAGCCCCGGAAAAGGTTATTACAGAGTGGTATAATTTCCATAAACTAGGATGGTATAATGTGTCAATGCCGGAGGATGCAACCAGCTGGAATGAGTGACGAGCATGATTGCTCATGAGGAAAAATGTACGTTGACAATCAGCAGTTTCTTCGGGAGTATACTTAGGCTGATGGGAGGAATTTATGAAACGGTGGATACAAGTTGCATTTTTTAAAGCACTTTTTATTTCTGTTGTTTTTAACCTGATCTGTCTGATTTATGGGTCAGTGACCAGGAATCCATATAAGATATCATTATCACTGGAAGTGATCTTTTTCTTAGTGATATTCGTTGCCAATTTGTTGGAATATCTGTGGAGGAACCGAAAAAAATAATCCGGTTTTATTGCGTGTAAATATTGAGAACTGCTGACCCTGGAAAAAAGTCAGCGGTTCTTTTTGATAAAATGAGTGAATTGGGGAGAAGCCTATGAATTGGGAACCCTGGACAGGGTGTTATAAAGTAAGTGACGGATGTACGAATTGTTATTTCTATGGGCCCCATGGGAAACGCTATGGTCAAAATACCATACAAATGACTGATCAATTTGATTGGCCCATCAGGAAAAAAGCTAAGGGCGAATATAACATAAAGGGAAATAAAATCCTTGCCACCTGTTTTGCCACTGACTTTTTCCTGCCTGAAGCGGATGAATGGCGCAAAGAAGCATGGTCCATGATCAGGGAACGGACAGATATAGAATTTCTGATCCTGACAAAGCGGATCGACCGCTTCCTTGTATCCCTTCCATCTGATTGGGGCCGGGGATATGACAATGTGAATATTGGATGTACGGTAGAAAACCAAAAAATAGCTGATTACAGACTTCCGCTGTTCTTATCCCATCCCATCAAGCGGAGGTTTATCGCATGTGCCCCGCTGTTGGAGGCAATAGACCTGTCTCCGTATCTTTATGGCGTGGAACATGTTACAGTTGGGGGTGAGACAGGGCGGGAGGCCCGGGAATGTGATTATGACTGGGTGCTTAATATCAGAGAGCAATGTGTGAAAGCCAATGTTACATTCTGGTTTAAAAATACAGGTTCATTTTTTAAACAAAAGGGCATTGTTGAAAAGGTGAATCCATACAAGCAAAACAGTTTGGCAAGAGAGCTTGGTATCGATATCTCAGATGGGAAACGGTTGTTTTAGATGAAGCTGGAGGTGTGCATATGAAGATCCTGGTGCTAAACGGCAGTCCCAAAGGGGAGCGCAGCAATACCATGGAGCTGACAAAAGCCTTTTGTGAAGGAATCGGGCAAAGGGTGGAGATACAGACGGAAATCGTGCCTGTTTACCAGAAAAAGATACAGGACTGTCTGGGATGTTTCCGATGCTGGAGTGTCACCCCGGGAACCTGCTGCCTCCAGGATGATGTGGCAGGGATCATTGAACAAATCCTTGAAGCTGATTTGATTATATGGAGTATTCCTCTGTACTATTTCGGCCTGCCCTCCCGGCTTAAGGCTCTCATGGACCGGCAGCTGCCCATGAGTTTGCCATTTATGTCAAAAGGTAAGGAGAGCGGCGGACATCCCGGACGGTACGATCTATCCGGCAAACGTTATGCCGCTATCTCTACCTGCGGATTTTATACGCCCCAGGGTAATTATGATGGGGTAAATACCCAATTTGACCGGATATACGGCAAGGATGGCTATATATCCGTCTATTGTGGGGAAGGGGAGCTGTTCCGTGTTCCTGCCCTGAGAAAACGCGTTGATGAATACTTAAGCTGGGTACGCCGGGCGGGAAGGGAGTTGGCCGTGAGTTTCATTTCGCCGGCTTCTGATTCTGCCCCATCTGCGGCTGGTCCTATCTCGTCTGCCACATGGGAGCTGCTGACCCAGCCATTGGTGCCCCGTGATGCGTTTGAAGAGATGGCTGACGCTGACTGGGGGGTCCGCGGGGAGCGTACAGATTGGGCGGAGCGTGGGGAGCAGAATGGTGTGCAGCCGGATCCCTCCCTGAATTTCACCCGTCAGATGGCGGCGTTCTATAACAAAGGGGCTTGGGGAGGCAGGGACCGTGCAGGCTACCGCTGTCAGCTTATTATTCCATCAACAATTTCCGGGGCAGACAGGAGTGGGAAAATCCCCTGTTTCTGCGCACCAACCGCATCCTTACCGCCTGCTGGGGAGCTCTGTACCTGGTGACCCCACTGTGGACGTATTTTCTGCTGCTGACACCCTTTGCCCCATGGACAGGGGCGGTCAACTTGGCGCTTCCGGTTCTGCTGGGGATTTTTACCGCATGGTTTCAGAGGTGGTATCCGGCTTATTATGCGGGCAGAGGGATGTATAATGCATGATGCGGTATTCCGGTTGAATCAGAAAATAATATGTTGCCGGAGGAATCGGCATGATTGTGAGCCGATGAACAAATTGCAGTAGTAGGAGGCAATAAATGGAAATCAAGGTGCCGGAGAAAGTATCGCAGTTTGTACAAAAACGTAGAAGTGTCTGTTGGGAAGCGGCAAAGAAAGAGCACGTGACTGCAAAGAAAGTTTATGTTCCTGCTGGGGATGGGCGGATAAGATGCCTGGTTTACCGCCCCGAAAGGAATGAGGATAATCTGCCTGTGTTTTTTGATATTCACGGAGGCGGCTTTAATCATGACGTTCCAGAAGCCGACAACATTTTCTGCCGGAAAATTATCGCTGCATTGGATGTATGCGTGATTAGTCCCGATTATCGGCTGGCACCGGAGTTTCCATATCCGCAGGGACAATTGGACGTGTATGATGTGATAAAATATGTATATGCCAATCCAGGGGAATTCGGAATCGACAGTAAGCGAATGGCGATCGGAGGTCATAGTGCGGGAGGAAACTTTGCGGCAGCTATCTGTCTGAGGGAAGCGAAGGAAAAAGAAATTAATTTTTGCTGTCAGATCCTGGATTATCCGGTTTTGGACATGTATACTCCAGCCGCTGATAAGTTTTACGTTAAGGGGGCAGTACCGCCTGATATTTCTGAATTGTTTAATCTATGCTACCGGCTTCCGGAACAAGCTAAAGAGATATATTGCTCGCCTATTTTTGCAGAGGATGATCTTCTTAGAGAACTGCCCCCGGCCTTGGTAATAACGGCTGAGTTGGATTCACTGCGGGACGAGGCGGAGCAATATGCCCTGAGAATGGCAAAAAACGGGGTGGAGGTGACAATGATGCGCTTCCAGAGTGTTGCCCATGGCTTTACGGTGAATGGGCGGGATGACACCGAGGCGGACAGGGCGCATTGGATGATGATCGGGATGCTGAGGCGATATCTTTTCTAGACTGGAGCATGAACCTATTGATATGGCAGAACGGTTTTCATATTTGACACCGGTAAAATTGGAAAACCCATTCAGACCCGCCCATCATCTGTGTGGTAGGCGCTGTATCTCCAATTCCCTCCCCCTCACTACGATCCGAGGTACAAAAAACAGCATCATAAAGATCCAGCAGACCCCTTCCGCATAGGGGATGGCCATATTGGCAAGAGGAGCGGCAAAGAGATAGGAAAGCATAATGCGGATGCAAAGGGCTGCAATGCCGGCCATGCTTGAGTACACTACATCACCCATACCCTCCACCGCACCCCTGAATGCGGTTGCCATACCATAAAAAATGTAAAAAACAGCAATGCTCCTAAAAAAGGAATGGCCGATTCCAATGGCCTCTGTGTCCAGACCGAATATGGAGACCAGGCGTCCGCCAAACAGGATCATGACAGCGGACAAAAACAGGGAAATGACCGCCATCATAGCCATGCCTGTGCCCAGATACCCTTTGATTGAACCTTGTCTGCCTGCGCCTTTGCTTTGGGCCACCATGGTTGAGATGGCGGATCCCAGATTGACAATGGGCAGCAGCATGATTGAGTCAATGCGGTAGGCACAAGTGACTGCAGCTACCGTATGGGAGCCAAAGCCATTCATAAAGTTTTGTAAGATGATGTTCCCAAGGGATGTTACGCTGGATTGTATGGCGGGCGGGAAACCAAATTTACAGCCCTGCTTAACTATAAAGAGTACTTTCGGAGTCTCCCCGGCACCCATTTTTGGGCTGAGCACCAGGAGACTCCGAGAGTACATTAAAAAATACCGTATGCGAAATAGCCTCGCATACGGTAGGTGCTCACCCGTTCATGTATATCAACCAAGTTGAATTTTGTAACAGTTTATCATGTGGGATGACGGCTGTCAAGATGGGACCGGATTCACAGGGAAAATGGATTACCAATGGAGTACATTACAATTTTTTGGAAAATAATATTGACACTGCAAAAAAAAATCTATAAACTTAATTATAAGTCTATAGAGATCGGCTTAAAGTATTTGACTCCCGGTCCTTACATATGGGACAAAACATAATTGTGAATAGATTAGGAAATGTTGCGGGCAATAGAAGCTGGGAGTATATTCTCCGGGCTTTTTTTGCTATTTAGGGTTAATCACATATGGGGAAAGACGATGAAGAGAGAATATCTAAAGCAGAATGTTTACGAAGCATTATTAGACAGGTTACATTTTATCTTTGAGGAATTTGAAAACATCTATGTTTCTTTTTCAGGCGGAAAGGACAGCGGCCTGCTTTTAAATCTGGTCCTGGATTACAGAAATAAATATGCTCCGGACAGGCGGATCGGCGTGTTCCATCAGGATTTTGAGGCTCAGTACACAGTGACGACCGAATATATTGAACGGACGCTTGAGCGCATTAAAAATGAGGCAGAACTGTATTGGGTCTGTTTACCCATGGCCACCAGGACTGCTTTGAGCAGCTATGAAATGTACTGGTATCCCTGGGATGACACCAAACAGGAACTTTGGGTCAGGGACATGCCCGACAAGGAGTATGTGATCAATCTGTCCAATAATCCGATCACTACCTACCGCTATCGTATGCACCAGGAGGATCTGGCAAAGCAGTTTGGGCGGTGGTACCGGAAAAAACATGGAGATAAAAAGACAATCAGTTTGCTTGGGATCCGTGCGGATGAATCCCTTCAGCGCTACAGCGGCTTTTTGAACAGAAAATACGGATATAAGGGAGAATGCTGGATCAGCAAACAATTTAAGGACGTGTGGTGTGCCTCCCCCTTATATGATTGGAGTGTCAGGGATGTATGGCATGCCAATTATCTGTTCTCTTATGATTACAACGGCCTTTATGACCTCTACCATAAGGCAGGGCTTACCGTGTCCCAGATGCGGGTGGCTTCCCCGTTTAACGATTATTCAAAGGATGCCATTAATCTGTACCGGGTGATCGATCCGGAAATCTGGTGCAGGCTGGTGGGACGGGTCCAGGGAGCTAATTTTTCCGCCATTTACGGGAGGACAAAGGCCATGGGATACCGCAGCATCACTTTGCCGCCGGGCCACACCTGGAAATCATACACACAGTTCCTGCTGGACACACTTCCCAAGCGGCTTCGCAATAATTACATACGGAAGTTTAACACATCCATACGTTTCTGGCATGAAACAGGAGGCGGCCTGGATGAAGATGTCATACAGGAGCTGGAGCAGAACGGATACAGGATCAGGCGCAACGGTGTTTCTAATTATACCCTGAATAAAAAGTCCCGCATTGTTTTTCTGGGACCCATTCCTGACAACACGGATAATATCAGATCAACCAAGGACATACCAAGCTGGAAACGGATGTGTTACTGCATCCTTAAAAATGATCACACATGCCGGTTTATGGGATTTGGCATGACGCGCCAGCAGCAGGACCGCCTAAAGCTGATCAAGAAAAAATACGAAAGCATAGAGGATTTCAATTATGAGTTATCAAAGCCCTGTATATAACGTAATTGCCGTTCCAATTGAAAAAGTAAAGCCTAATACCTACAACCCCAATAAGGTAGCTCCTCCTGAGAGGCGTCTTCTGTATGAGAGCATCAAGGAAGACGGTTACACCATGCCGGTGGTCTGCTATTATGCCAAGGCTCAGGACCTCTATCTGATCGTGGATGGATTTCACCGCTATCAGGTCATGCTTGACCATCCGGACATATACGAAAGGGAGCAGGGGCTTTTGCCCGTCTCTGTGATTGATAAACCCATTGACAAACGGATGGCCAGCACGATCCGCCATAACAGGGCAAGGGGCACCCACAATGTGGATCTGATGAGCAATATTGTGAAGGAGCTGCATGAATTGGGGCGTTCAGATGCATGGATTTCCAAACATCTGGGAATGGACAGGGATGAGATCCTGCGCCTCAAACAGATCACAGGGCTGGCCACCCTGTTTCGGGATGTCAAATTTGGCCAGGCCTGGCGTCCGGTGGAGGACGATCAGGATTGGGATGATGGGCGATAGGTTCTGTGGTTTGTGTATATTGTACGATTCGTAACGGATAAATAACAAGAAATATAATAATATGGCTAAAATTTCCTATATAAGTCCAGGCTCTGGTCTGTTAAAATTCTGGTATAACAACTGACAGAAGAGGAGGATGTATTATGAGGAAGTTTTGTAAACGCACATCGGCTCTGGCATTAGCGGCCTTGCTGGCAGCATCGGCGTCAGGCTGTTCATCCGGTACAGGGAGCCAGACCACGGCAACGCCGGATACAACTGCCCAGACAGAGATTTCCAATGAGGAATCAAAAACAGAGGAAAGCAAAGATACGGGAGAACCGGTTACGATCCGCCTGGTACACTATATGGGGGAGCAGGCCAAGAGAGACGCGCTGGACGCCATGCTGGCGGCCTTTAGTGAGGCTCATCCGGAAATCAAGGTGGATGTGGAGGTGGTTGCATCCTCCTCCTATATTGCCACTTATAAGAATTATATTGCTGCCGGGGAGGCTCCGGATATCATGTTTGGAAAGCCTCAGACCATGCAGGAATTTGTGGACGGCGGATATTTCATGGACCTTAAGGATGAGGCGTGTATGGCCAATGTACTGCCCATGCTGGTGGATGAGTGCACGGTAAACGGCGGTGTGTACGGTTTCCCCATTGATGCTCAGGTAAAAGCAACGTTCTATAACAAGAAAATGTTCCAGGAGGCCGGAGTGGAGGTCCCCGCTACCAAGGGCGAGCTTTTTAAGGTGTGCGATACATTCATGGATCAGGGAGTTTATCCCTTTGTCCATCCCTATAATTTCATACACGGCGTATTCCATGAGCTGGATTCCTTCTTCACCAGCATGGCGGCGGCTACAGGTAATGAAAATGTGTGGATGGATTCACAGAATGGCGTTAAGGATCTATCCGGCAATCCTGCCGTGGTAGAAGCAATGGAAATGTTCTCAAAGTTTGCATCCTATAAGGACGCAGGAGATACGGCTGTTGACCAGACCCAGGGCATCCAGAACTTTGCAGCAGGCCAAAGACCCATGTACATGAACGGCGGATGGCTGATGGGGGATGTGATTGCTGCAAGCCCGGATGGAGAATTCGGAATGTTCCCCACACCATGGTCCGATAATCCGGAGGAGAACAAACTCTGGATCGGAATTGATGATGTGTTTGTTGTTTCCCAGCAGACGGAACACAGGGATGAAGTTATGACACTGCTCAACTTCTTTGCCAATGAGGAAAGCTCTAAAACATGGATGAGCACTGCCAAGCTTATGACCAGCAATATAACGGTTCCCACCGATGATGCTGATGCGTTTATCAAAGAAATAAAGTCATATATTGACAATGACATGATCGTATCCAAGAGTCTGGTGCCTGATTATACATCCGAGTATTCCACTGCGTTCCGCACCAAACTCCAGGAATTTGTCACGCTGGATGACAGCCAGAGAGATGTCACAAAATTGCTGAAAGATATTGATGATGAGATAGCATCGATCCGGCAGTAGTTTCTCAAATACATATGATCTGGTTAAAGGTCAGGGAGGTCCGGTTTCCGGTCCTCCCTGATGTGCAGTCAGCCGGTACAGTGCGCTGTCAAAACCAGAGCGTGCAGACAAGAAAATGGAGGGAAAGATGAACCATAAGATGAAAAAAAGGCTTCAGGAATTTACATTCATATTACCGGCCCTGATCATGTTTACGATCTTTGTGGCCTATCCTTTTTTACAGGGTTTTCCCATATCCTTTACCAAATGGGACGGTATGAGTCCCGGAAAGACATTTGTGGGAATAAGTAATTATTTGAGGATTTTCAAAGATGTAAATGTTATTAATGCCACAAAGAATACCCTGGTATTCACGGCAGTGACCATGATATTTTCAAACCTTCTGGGCCTGCTGTTTGCCCTGATGATCTCCAAGGTATCAAAGCTGAACAATGTGCTCAGGACCTGTATCTTTGTACCCTATTGCCTCAGCCTTGTGTTGTCATCCTATATATGGAGATATGTGTACAGTGATGTGTTTTATGATATATTCGGCATACCAAGTCCTCTGGGAAGCACTACCTGGGTCATGCTGGGGTTGGCAGTGATATCCGTATGGAGGGATGCTGGTTACTGTATGGTAGTGTACATTGCAGCCATACAGGGAGTATCCATTGATTATTATGAAGCGGCTGAACTGGAAGGGGCTACGGTGTGGCAAAAATTTAAGGACATAACATTTCCCATGATCGCACCAGCTGTCACCACCAATTTCACACTGCTTCTGGCATGGGGCATGAAAGTGTTTGATTATCCCATGGCAGCTACTGCAGGCGGTCCCGGACGAGCTTCGGAGACAGTGGCCATGCTGATCTACAATAACCTGTTCACCTATTTCCGGGCCGGTTACGGCCAGGCGATCGCGGTGGTATTTACCATTGCCATATTTGCTATAAGCACCATTGTTTCCAGAAGTCTGAGAGCCAGGGAGGTGGAAGTATAATGAAGCATATGGTAAAAAACAGACTATTCCTGATTCTTAAGCTTGTGGTCACCCTGTTTGTTATCAGTCCTTTCTATATTGCCGTCATTTATTCAGTCAAGTCAAAGCCTGAAATGGTCAGTAACCGGCTGGCATTTCCAAAGGTGATCCACTGGGATAACTTTACAAGGGCCATCGAGACTTCCAATTTTGGTCTGGCCATGAAAAACAGCTTATTCACCACGGTTGCGGCCGTGTTGGTGATCACACTGATCTGTACCATGTCAGCCTACATCATAGCAAGAAAAAATAACCGGTTTTATAATGCTGTTTATTATATATTTGTGGGTGCCATGATCATTCCCTTTCAGTCGATCATGACGCCGTTGTACATTGATATGACAAAATGGAGGCTGTTAAATACGCTTTATGGATTTATTATGGCCAAAATCGGTTTTCAAATCGCTTTTACAGTACTGCTTGTCTCCGGGTTTGTGAAAGGTATCCCAAGGGAACTGGAGGAGGCTGCAGCCATTGACGGCGCCGGTATTTATTCCATATTTTTCCGCATTGTATTTCCACTGATGAAGCCGATCATTCTCACGTCCGTGGTGCTTAACACCCTGAATGTTTGGAATGATTTCCAGATGTCCCTTACTCTTCTTCAGAAAAAAACAGTGCGCAACGTGCCTTTGACCCAATACTTCTTTTTTGGGGAGAACAGCATCGAGTTGGGGCTGGCATTTGCTCTGTTTATCCTGTCCATGATACCTATATTAATACTTTATCTGACCCTTCAGAAATATATCATAGGTGGTATCACATCCGGAGCTGTAAAGGGCTGAGTATGGCCGGTCTGCCCCCCGCACGCATTGACAGAAACAGGGACGGTTGCTATATTTGGAAAATAATAGCGGAGGTGGGGAATGGAACAACAGGGGAACAGGATTCATTTCAGAAAAACATTATACTGTAAAATGATTGTGGTCACCCTTCTTTTGGGAGTCACGTTTTTTCTTGCACTATTGTGGATCTATAAAGCCAGCTGCAGCCGGTTTGAGGAGGAGCTGACATACCATTCCGACACGCTCACAGAACAAATTTGCCAGAATGTGGATATTACCCTGAAGGAACTGGTGGAGAAGACCGTGCCCTTAACAGCCACCAATGAGCGGTTTGGTCCATTGCTCAGCGCGGTGAGGGATGAGGATGTGGGAAAGGAGATCCCATTTCAGCGTCTCAGGATCCGGAATCATCTGGAAGAAATGTTGAGCATGAATGATGATATCAACTGGATGGCGGTCATTGACAGAAGAAATGAGATCTATCTGGCATACCGCGATTCCAGGCCCCGGAATACGGTGCCTGGAAGCATTGAACTTCTTTCCCTGTACCTGGATAATAAGGAAAACCTTTCAAACAGACCCGGCAATGTGGTCTGGCTGACAAGCAGCAATGAGGATGGGCTTGTGCTGATGCGTTCCGTTTTTGACACTAATACCATGCAGTTTTGCGGATCTATTGCGGCAGAGGTGAAAAACACATCGCTGAAAGCCATCTTTGAACACATTGACAGCAGCAAGGTGGGAAATTTTACTCTGTATGACAGGAACGGGATGCCCATATATTCTACGGATATCCAAGTAACTGGGGGCAGTCAGGACAGAGGAGAACGTGAAAGCGGCCGGGGGAGGGCCAGGGATTACCTTTATGCGGAATACCCTATTAACAGGGGAAAGCTGAAGATCGCCCATGTCATTGATATGACGGAGAAAAACCGAAGGTTCTCGGACCTTTTATATCTTATATCAGGAATCGGTTTCCTTGTATTTTTAGTGATCCTGGTTTCTCTTTGGCTCATGTTCGGAAATATGGCTAAGAACCTGAAGATACTTCTGGATAACATTCACCGTGTATCCGAGGGAGACTTCGACCTGGAACCCACCCTGTTCCGGAAAGGGGATGAGATGGATGTTCTTGCATTTAACATACAGGAAATGTCGGGCAGGATCAAGGCCCTGATGGACCAGGTGGTGAGGGATAAGGAGATACAGCAGCAGAACCAATACCAGCTATTGGAATTTCGGTATCATGAACTTCAGTCCCAGGTGAATCCCCATTTTCTTTTTAATATCCTTCAGTCCATTAATGGGATTGCGCAGATCAACGGAGATAAGCAGGTCAGCCGGCTGATCTGTATGCTGTCCAAATTTTTCAGAGGGAATCTGGAGCGCAGGAATGTGTCCTGCCAACTCAGGGAAGAGCTGGAATATTCTAAGAATTATCTGGAGCTTTATAAGGACATATATCCGGACAGGCTGAATATCAAATGGGATGTGGACCAGCGTTTCCTCCATGTCAGGATACCGACCTATATCCTGCAGCCGATCGTGGAAAATTCCCTGGTACACGGTATGGAGCCTATGATCGGAACCTGTACCATATGGATCAGGGTCAAGGAGGAAGATGGGTGTCTGGTCATACGTATCTGGGATGACGGGGAGGGCATAGAGCCGGAGAAGCTGATGTGGGTAATGGCCGGAAGGGATGAGTCAAGACATATCGGTATACGGAATGTGCAGGACAGGATCCAAATGCTTTACGGGAACGAATATGGACTTTCCATCCGGTCGGAGTATCATGAATATACAGAGGTCAAGCTTACACTGCCGCTGGGGTGATTGCGTGAAAAGGAGGGATGAAAATGTATTCGGTGGTAATTATTGATGACAACAAGATTGCAGTGGAAGCAATTTCCAAATCCACGGATTGGGAAAAATTCGGTTGCCGTGTTGCCGGAACTGCATATGACGGAGTTGCAGGTCTAAAACTGATCCACAATTCGGCTCCTGATATTGTGATCATTGATATTCAGATGCCGGGTTTTAACGGGCTGGATGTGATCAAGAAAATCCAGGGTACCAGGAAAGATATCCGGTTCATCATCATTTCAGGCTACAGCCAGTTTGAATACGCACAGCAGGCGATCCGATACGGTGTAAGTGATTATCTGTTAAAGCCTATATTGACAGAGGAAATGGAGCAGGCATTAAAGCATGTGACGGACACGCTGCACAAAAAGGAGGCGGGGACGGCTCCTGGCCATATGGACAGTCTGGAGAGGAGAATCTATGGAATCCGCTCCGGCAAGGACGGCTATTCATCCATGGTATCCCAGGCGATCAGCTACGTGGACCGGAATATCAACCGCAACATTTCCCTTCGGGATGTGTGCGATGAGCTTTTGGTTTCCATGTCTTATTTTAGCAAATGCTTTAAAAAGGAAACAGGGGCAGGCTTCTCTTCCTATGTCACCATGGTGAAAATGGAGAACGCCAGGATCCTGCTTAAAAATCCTAAAAACAGGGTCAACGAAGTGGCGCATATGCTGGGATACAGCGACTACGCGTATTTTTTCCAGGTTTTTAAAAAGCAGTTTGGCTATGCGCCCAGCGATATAAAACTCAATGTCAAAAAGGAGGACAAGAAAAATGATCCAAATGCCGGAAAATAAGAGAAATGTGCCGTCTGTACTCACATGCATGGACGGTACCGTTGTAAGAGACAGCAGGCGTTGGTTTGAAACACGCAGGCCGGAGATACTGGAACTGTTCAGGGATCAGGAATATGGGCGTTTGCCCGATATGAAGGATGTGGAAATAAAAATCCGGGCGGCGGATTCGAGGCAGGGGCCGAACGTGATGGAGGGCCGTGCTGTGCGCAGGACGGTGGAAGTGGAGGCTATCCGGGGAGAAAATCATTTCAGTTTTAATTTTGTGGTATTTATCCCTGTGGGGATGAGACAACCGGTGCCTGCCTTTATCACCATCTGCAACCGCGGAATCAGGGACAGCGATCCTGCCAGACATTTTCTCAGTCCTTTTTATCCGGCAGAGACTATCATCTCTAGGGGATATGCCTGCGCATCCTTCCGCACACAGGAAGTAGCTCCGGATTATGATGAGGGATTCAGTACCTGTTTTCACAAATTGTTTCCCGAGTACAGAGAGAACCGTCCATTAGACGCATGGGGAGCCATAACCGTGTGGGCCTGGGCGGCCAGCAGGATCATGGATTATTTTGAAACTGATCCTCTGATCGATGAAAAGAGAGTGGCTGTGGTGGGACATTCCCGTGGGGGAAAGACGGCTCTGTGGTGTACGGCACAGGATGAGCGCTTTGCCATGGCTGTGAGCAGCTGTGCGGGCAACAGCGGGGATGCCATAGCCCGGGGGTCCAAAGGGGAGCGGATCAAGGATATTGCCAACCGGTTTCCCTACTGGTTTTGCGCTAATTACCAGAAGTATAAGGACAGGGAGGAGGAACTTCCCTTTGACCAGCACATGCTGCTGGCCCTCATTGCCCCCAGACTGGTTTATACCACATCCAGGACATTTGACAGCTGGGCAGACCCCGAAGGGCAGTTTGAATCCTGTGTCCAGGCAGATCCGGTTTACCGGCTGTTAGGTGTGCCCGGGATTGCTGAGAGGGAAATGCCCCTCCCAGAACACCCGCTGCATGAGGGGAGGATCGGGCATCACCATAAGACAGGGAACCATGATATGGACGAATATGACTGGAACTGCTTTATGGATTTTGCGGACAGGCATATGAGGTGAGAAAACAAGCCTGAGCCGGTTCCCATCACGGCGTCTCTCCCGCGCCCGCCGCCTTCTACCTGGAGGAGATACCCGAAGAATACATGGTAAATCGGTTCTTTCCATGGTATTTAGAATAGTATAAAGCCTTATCCGCATATTTGATCACGGTCTGAAGTTCCGTGCTGTCCTCCGGATAGACAGCGCAGCCTATGCTGCATCCCACCTGGATTTCGTGAGTTTCGCAGGGAAACGGCCGGTTGATGGCCTCAATGATATGGCGGGCAATAGGTTCTATAACCGAAACAGCAGCGCCAACCGGGACAATGAGTGCAAGCAAAAATTCATCTCCGCCAATTCGGGAAAGGATTTCGTTGCTGCGGGCCGCTGTGGTAAGCCGGCTGGAAATCTCGATCAATAGCTTGTCCCCAATGTCATGGCCATACCGGTCATTTACGATCTTGAATCCGTCCAGATCCAGATAGAGGATTGCAAGGGAGTGAGATAGGGGATCAAGGGTCTTACTGCACTGATTGATAGAGTTTTCAAATCCCAGCCTGTTTTTTAGGCTTGTGAGAGGATCGGTGGTGGCGATGGTTTTCATTTCGCTCAATGCCGCGTCAGTTATGTTCAGATCGCTGAACAGGTTGGAGAGGGCTGATTCAAGGTTTTCAAGTTCGCAGATACCGTTGGAATCAGGCATGGGTACCTTGCGGCCGGATTTGAGAAGGGTAGCCACTTCAGATAGCCGGTTCAGGGGCTCTGTAAGCTTTTTTGAAATGATGGAACTGAGCATCATAAATAAAAGCAAAAGAACTCCTCCGCTTGCGATCAGCAGCAACACCAGCTGCACAATATTATTGTATGCAATCTCCACCGGCTGGCGGACAACAATGGTCCACCCAAGGCCGTCATAGTCGTCATAACCGGTTGAGGCGGTAAAACCAGTTAAATATGTTTGATCGTCAGGCCAGGTGATGGAGGCCCATTGGCGGTCGTTGTCCTGATCCGTTTTGGCCATTGTCTGAACCAGGGATGCGCCGATGAGTTTCTTTGGCCCAAGCAAAACATCATGATCCTTACTGAGCACCAGAACCTCCATCTTTTGGCTGTCACGGAATGATTCAGTGGTCATGGAAACACGTTCCTGCGCCCAGTCCCAATTCAGGTGGGCAGCCAAAACACCCTTAAAATCCCCGTTCTGGTCGTAAAGGGGGGAGCTGATATCAACAAAACGGAGCGGCTCATTGGCTGGATTGGGCAGCAGGTCTGAAAGCAGCAGGGCTTCATGAACATCCCCGATAAAATCCCCCTTGGCCCCTTGGATAAATACAGGCCGTTCAGAAATATCCGAATCCAGCAGGATATCGCCGCTGGACGCTTTGACTATGCCGTCCGCATCCGTAACCCCCACCCAGGAAAAGGATGGAAATGAATCATGAAGCTGGTTGATCAACGTGGAGGTAATCTGGTAACTGTCATCGGTGACAAGTACGTCTGCTGCCTTCAGCAGATCCAGCTGGTGATAGTGGTTCCACATAAACTGATCCAGCTGCATGGAAATCTGCCTGGCCGTGTCGGCCAGGTTTTCGCCGGTTTCAGCCTGCAGTTTATAGCTGGAGCACAGGCCGATGATCACCGAAAGGGTTGTAATGATGCATATTGTGAATATCGTAAAATACTTGTTTATCTTTGTCTGCAGTTTCTCTGATTTCATAAGGTCCCAATCCCCGTTACAGTGTATAGTATAATGACTATGAGCAAATGTATAGTCTTAGCAATAGTCTACCACTATGATGGAAGGTTGTCATTAACAATACTCGTTTCATATCGCAGATTCTTGCAAAACTATTTGTGTTTTGCTATACTAATATGTAAAAGAATTGTTAAGATTGGAGAAGTGTATGAAAGAGAAGAATGAGGAGTTCATTCCCAGCTATGTAAAAATCCAGAATTTTATTTTGGAAAATATACAGCAGGGAATCTATTCTCCGGGGGATAAGATACCATCTGAAAATGAAATAGCCCAAATGTTCTCCGTCAGCCGGATCACTGCTAATATGGCAATTAAGGAATTGTCGATTATGGGGGTGGTGACCAGGCAAAAAGGAAAGGGGAGTTTTGTCAGCGATTCTTCCGACTATTCCACGTCCTCCAAGATGCTGGCCCCCAATCTTTTTCTAAAGCCTTTGGTTCCCAAGAAGCATTGCCTGGAGCGGACCATGGTGATCGAAGCATATCCGGAGCTGTTAGAAAAGTTTCATCTAAAGGAGCATGCGCTGGTGTACGAGATCATCCGTTCCGTTCAGCATCGGGGTCAGCTGATGGCATTGGATTTCAGTTATCTTCCCATTGACCTGACGGGATATCTTCCCATACAGTCGGATGAGATCACCAAGACCTGTCTTCATGACTACCTGCAAAAACACAGTGAATGCAATCCAAAGTATCTAAGTATGTATATTAATACTCCCCTGTATTCTTTTATGCACTATGATAAACTGTCATTTACAGATCAGGAAAATCTGATCTGCTGGACCACAGATATCCTGAATAAAGAGAAAAAGACAATTGCAACCACCTTCACGATTTCACCGGAGAATAAAGGAGAGACGCCTTTTATGACATTTTCCATTGGGTGATAAAGAGGATCCGGGAGCACGGCAATTGAAGCAGCATCTCACAGAGAACGTTTATATGACCTGTGAGGTGCTTTTTTGTTGTTAAAAAGTTGTTAATACATATATACAACTTGAGACGGGTATAACATGGATTGATATTGAGGGTGTGTCAACCTTTTTTTATGGATAAAAATGTTCTTAAATTTATATATTATGACTATAATGAATAAAAAACCGTAAAATTTAGTGCAATATTTACAAAAAAACCATAAAATATTTGTCGATATTGAAGGCCAAACTTATATAGACAAGTTGACAATTTGATGATATCATATTGCCAAAAGATGTATATACATTAAGTCAATAATATAAAAAGGAGGACATAGATGACAAGAGAGGATAGAATAAGGGCGGCCCTTGCAGGCGGAGAGGTTGACCGGCTTCCCTGCAGTGTGTGGATGCACCTTTCCGAGGTGGATCAGGATCCCAGATCCCTGGCGGAGGAGATGGTTTCCCAAAATGAGAAATATGATTTTGATTTTATCAAAATGATGCCCTTTGGCGCCTACTCCACCCAGGACTGGGGAGCTAAGATTAAAATTTACTGTGACCGCTATAAGGAACCGGTGATCATTGAACCGGGTATCAGGGAGCTGGGCGACTACGGTATGATCCGGCCTTTGGCAGCCACTCATGGAACCTGGGGCAAGACCCTGCAGGTCACCCGGCATCTTTCCAAGATCGTACCAAAGCACACGCCGTATCTGCAGACTATTTTCAGCCCGGCCACAACGCTTAAAAAGCTTACCAGCAACCGTCTGATACAGGATATGGTGGAACATCCCGAAGAAGTACATAAGGCGCTGCGGGCCATTACGGATACGACCATCAGCTTTGTGCAGGCCAATATTGAGGCAGGGGTAAGCGGCTTCTTTTTTGCTATTCAGACCGCGACCTATGATTTTATGACAGATGTGCTGTACGCGGAATTCTGTAAGCCCTATGATCTGGAAGTGATCAACAGCTATAAAGATAAGACATGGTTTAACGTGGTTCATATCCATGGATCCAATATCATGTACGATACGGTGAGCAAATACCCCTGCAACTGCATCAACTGGCATGACAGGGATACCCGGCCGGATATGAAGACAGCAAGGGAAACTGTTAAAAAGACCTTCCTGGGAGGAATACAGGAGGTTCCGAATATTATTAACGGTGTGTTGGATTACGACAGTTTCTTAAGGCGGAGCACACCGCAGCAGGTGATCGGCCATGTAAAGCAGGCGATCGCCATGGTGGATGGAAAAGGTCTGATCATTGGACCGGGATGCGTGTGTGATCCCAGGACGCCTGAGGAAAATCTCCACGCAGTAAGGAAAGCTGCCGAATTTTAACAGAACTGACAATCATCATACATAGGGTAATGGAGGTAAGGTATGGATTTAAAAAAAGGACAGGAAATTGAGGCCAAGGCGGAAGCCAAGGAATTTCCCAGTGGTTTGGTAATTATATGCGGATTAATTTTATTAGCGGCGCTGTTGACGTACATCATACCGGGGGGAGAGTATGTCAGGACTACCGTTGACGGAAGAGAGATGGTAGATCCCAATTCCTTCTCATATGTGGCAAGCCATCCGGCATCCCTGCTGGAAATTTTTACATCAGTGCCAAAAGGATTTCAGGCAACCAGCTGGATCTGCTTCCTGATCCTGATCGTAGGCGGAGCATTCAGCGTGATCAGTGATACAGGCGCTATCCAGGCAGCCCTGAATTCACTGTTAAAGAAAAGCAAGGGAAAAGACATATTCTTTATTCCTGTTATTGTCCTGCTGTTTTCTATTGTCCCCACTTTGATGGGCACATTGGAGGCATATCTGGCATTTGTTCCTCTGGGAGTTATGCTGGCACGTTCTATGGGATTGGACGCATTGGTGGGAATTGCCATAACCGTGTGCGCGGGAGGCGCCGGCCTGGCAAGCGGAATCACGAATCCCTTCAACATCGGCGTGGCCCAGGGGCTGGTGGGGCTTCCTGTGTTCTCCGGTATCTGGTTAAGGATCCTGGCCTTTATCGGCTTTAATGTATCTGTTTCATTCTGGACCATGAAATATGCCATCATGCTGAAAAAGGATAAGAAGAACAGCTGGATCTATGATGTGGAGCAGCGTGCGGAGGGTTCCGACATGGTTGTGGAAATGCCGGAGTTCGATGCAAAAAGAAAACTGGTGCTTTTATCTGTTCTGGTAGGAATGGGCTACATCATCTATCTGGCTCTCACGGGCGGTGACTTTAAGAACGGCATTCCGGCCGTATTCCTGATGATGCTGGTAGTGGTTGGGATCGTTATGAAGTATTCTCCCAACGAGGTATTCCGCCGCTTTGGAAAGGGCGCTCAGGGAGTTGTGGGCGGTGTCCTGGTAGTGGGATTTGCAAAGGCGATCGCTTTGATCCTGGACAATTCCGGAACAGTGGATACCATTATCCATGCAGCGGTACAGATGTTAAACAATGCATCCGGCGTTCTCACGGCAGAGATCATGTACCTCATTGGCCATATCGGCAATTTCTTCATCATCTCCGATGCAGGACTTGCAACCGTATTGGTTCCCATCCTGTCCCCCATTGGAGACATGGCGGGAATCACACAGCAGACCGTATGTGCGGCTGCGATCCTGGGCGGAGCGCTGGGAAACATGATCATGCCTACTTCACCTCTGACCTCAGGCGCCATTGCCATGGCGGAGATTGATTACCGTGTATATTTAAGGTTTGTAATACGCATTTTCCTTACGAATTCCGTGTGGGCGGCCATCCTTGTGGCAATTGCAGCCATTGTTCAGATCGGGCCGTTTTAATAAAGTGCGCTTTCGGAGAATCCGCGGGTACACTAAAGTGCATTGGAGGAAAAAATGGAAAGAAATTCTGCATTATATAATCAATATATTGAGATCATAAAAAGAGAACTTGTGCCGGCAATGGGATGCACGGAGCCGATCGCTATTTCCTTTGCCGCGGCTGTGGCCGGAAAGCATCTGGGAAATCTGCCGGACCGCGTGACGGTGGAGGCCAGCGGCAACCTGATCAAGAATGTAAAAAGTGTGATCGTGCCCAATACAGACGGCTTAAAGGGGATAGAAGCAGCGGCGGCAGCGGGTCTGATCGCCGGAAATGCGGACCTGTTCCTGGAGGTGATCAGCCAGGTGACAAGCCGGCAAAAGGCGGAGATCCGCGAGTATCTGGACAGAAAGGTCATCAGCGTGGAGATCGCCAAATCAGATATTGTCTTTGATCTGATCCTCACAGCCTGGGCCGGGGATGACAAGGTGGTGGTCCGCATTGTAAATGAGCACACCAATATTGTTTACCTGGAAAAGAATGGGGAAGTCTTACTGGAAAAACCGTTCAGCTGCGGAGGTTCTGAGTCAGACGAGGAGAATGTGCTGACAGTGGACGGAATCCTGGATTTTGCCAAAACATGTGATCTGGAGGACGTGAGGGAGATCATCCGGCGTCAGATCAGCTATAACATGAAGATTGCAGAGGAAGGCCTTGACAATGACTGGGGAGCAAATGTGGGCAAGGTTATTTTAAAAACCAATGACCCCAAGGATGTCAGGATCCGCGCAAAGGCCAAAGCTGCGGCAGGTTCCGATGCACGCATGAGCGGATGTGAGCTTCCGGTGGTTATTAATTCAGGAAGCGGAAACCAGGGGATCACGGCATCCGTGCCTGTGATCGAATATGCCGGGGAGCTTCACAGCACCCAGGAGGAGCTGTACCGTGCCCTGGTGCTCTCCAACCTTCTGGGACTCCACCAGAAAGCAGGGATCGGACGTCTGTCCGCTTACTGTGGGGCGGTAAGTGCCGGCTGCGCCGCGGGCGCCGGGATCGCGTATCTTATGCATGAGGATGATAGGGTCATCAAGCATGCCATTGTAAACTGCCTGGCCATTACCTCCGGGATCATATGCGATGGAGCAAAACCATCCTGCGCGGCAAAGATCGCGTCCTCCATTGACGCGGCGTTTCTGGCCCTGGAAATGGCCAGGGACGGCCAGGAGTTTAAGGGCGGGGACGGAATCGTAAAGAAAGGCATTGAGAATACGATCGTAAGTGTCTCAAAGCTGGGCAAGGATGGAATGAGGGAGACCGACAAAGAGATATTGCGGATCATGGTTGGGGACTGATGATCATATAAGTGCAATTTGTGCAAGATCAGGCATGACTACATTTTTTGTAATCATGCCTTTTTTGCGTTCTGTACACATATCCATGTGAAAGAGGGAAACTATGTTTGGAAAATGGATCAGGGACAAAAGGATTACAATCAGAGCGCGGACTGGACACTGTGAAGCTGCAGGGCGAAGGGATTGAACTTTTGGCATCGCCCGGACAGGATGTGAAGACAGGGGATCCCATTCTCCGTTTAGACCGTGATATGAAGATAGTTTTTTCGAGGGGGAGTCTTGTGAAGATAACAAAGGTAATCAATAACAACTCAGTGGTTGCACTGGCTGACAATGGGAACCCTTGGCCATGGGAACAATTCCGCAATTCCAGAAGGGTCTTATGGAACAGCAGGTATCGGTAGAAAAACTGGTGGTTGAGGCATGGATCGAACGGTCGTATCAAAAATTATGGCAGGCAATGACACTGTCCCGCACCGTACCAAGCGCGAAGGTTGCAAAGGAAGTACTGGATGCCCTGATGAAAGCCAATGGCGACTTCTGGCCGAAGTTGAGCTGAGACATGGGAAAACAGCCCGCGCTTCGGCTCACTAACCAAGGCATAGCAGAAGAGTTTTGAAAATAGATTGTAGCGCTCACTTTTTTTTGATATACTCATGACAGAGAACACTACGGATTTTTATAAATCCAGATATATTTTGTTATGGGGAGGGAGCCATGAACCGATTATCAGAACGGCTGAAGGAAGCAAAGCTGACGCCTCAGCAGAGACGGATCGCGGATTACTTTTTTAAAAACCAGGAGCGGATCGGCAACATGTCGTCCATGGATGTGGCAAAAGAGATCGGAGTCAGTGACGCATCCATTATCCGCTTTGCCAGAGCCATCGGATACCTGGGATTTACAGATCTTAAAAATGATATATACAATTCCCTGATCGGGGAAACCAGTGCCTCTGTGCGGAATATGCAGCTTTCAGAACGGTTCGATGTGCTGGCAGGAAAATACCAGGAGGAGGATATACCTGGCGCGTTTGTGGAGATGATGAATTATAATATTACCCGTACCTTTCAGCAGAATTCCCTGGAGAGCTATGAGAAACTGGCCGATATGATTATTGAGTCCAAAAGAAAATATGTGGCCGGATTGCGGGGGTGCATGGGAGTGTCCGCCCATTTTTCAAGGTTACTGGGATTTGCTATAAACGGGGTCACCCATCTGCCCAGCAACAGTGAGACGGAAGTGTTGGGAGCACTACAGGATGTTGGACCGGAGGACATTTTTATCCTGTTTTCCTTTGCCCGTTATTATAAGATCGACATGCTTTTAATCAATATGGCCAAAGAACATAAGGGCAGGATCTGCGTGGTTACTGACAGTCTGATGGCTCCCATGATCAAATATGCGGATATTTCCCTTGTGGTGGAAACCTCCCATATGAGTTTCTTTAATTCGGCCATAGGCGCTGACATGATAGCGGAATATATAATAACCCTTGTATGCAGAAAGAATAAAGAGGAATACAGGCTGCGGGCCAGGGAGAGGGACATTATGACGGAAGGGTTTCGTCTGATGCAGTAAGATATGAATGAATTGTTAACATTTTGTAGTGAGATAACAAAACGAGCTGGTTTTAATTGGCTCGTTTTTTTTATAACGAACTTTAGGCTGGTTTATGACGAAATAAGCAGAGATTTTTCGGGAATACAGCACGGAAAGGTGCATATTAAACAAAATGTAGTATATACTACAGAAATATTTATTGTTAAAAAATATACTACAAATTATATATTGACAGTAGCGTATACAACAGCTATACTTATTGTACAAAAAGAAAAGCACACTACAAAAAACCGGTAGAATGTAGGACACACAACTGATAAGTCGTTAGAAGCAAACCATTAAAACTAGGAGGTTGGATATGCTTATTTATTTAAGCGAATATATTCATCCGGACGCAGTCCGGATGATCAGGCAGCGTGCAGATATCACTGACAATTTTAACCGTATAGAAGACATTGATGGGATTATACTGCGTACTGTAAACGTAAACCGCCGGATCATTTCACAGGCAAAAAAGTTAAAGGTGATCGGAAAACACGGAGTGGGGTGCAATACCATTGATCTGGATGCGGCCAGGGAGGCGGGCATCACAGTGGTGAATACGCCTTTGGCCAATACCAATTCAGTGGCGGAACTGATTGTGGGACTGATGCTGGATATAAGCAGGAACATAGCGGCATGTGACGCAAGGATCAGGGGAGAGGGATTTGCATGTATTGCTCCGCCTGAGATGACGGGGATCGAATTGACGGGAAAGACAGTGGGGCTTGTGGGCATGGGAAATATTGCCCGGCGCATGGGCGAGATACTCAGGAACGGATTTAGTGTAAGGCTTGTGGGCTATGATCCGTATTGCTCAGAGGAACAGGCAGCTTTCTGGGGGATCAGAAAATATGATGATCTGAATTCCATGCTGGAGGCATCGGATTTTGTGAATATCAGTGTCCCATTGACACCTTCAACCATGAATATGATATCAGAAGAAAACTTTAACCATTTTAGAAAAAATGCCGTTCTTATAAATGCCGCAAGAGGGGGTGTGGTAAACGAGGATGATCTGTACCATGCATTAAAGGAGAGAAGGCTGAGGGCGGCGGCCTGCGATGCGTTTGTTGAGGAACCGCCCAGGGGAACGAATAAGCTGATGACACTTGACAACTTTTGCGCAACCCCTCATATCGGAGCTAATACGGAAGAGGCCCTCTACAGGATGGGGATGGAAGTTGTGGAAGAAGTATTAAATGTGATAGATGGAAAGAATGTAAAAAACCGTGTTATATAAGCGAAAAAGAATATGGAGGAGAAAAATATGAGCAGGACAGGATGTGTGATCGTAAAGGACTTTAAGCGCCCGGAGCGAGCGTTGGTAGAGAGGTTTGCAGGCGTGGCAGCGGCCAATCTGGATGACTGTATGAACCGTATATCAGCGGCCCATGAGGATATCAGCCCGGTCAATAAAAGCAGTCTGCTGGGAACTGCATTTACTGTAAAAGTCCCGGAGGGGGATAATCTGATGTTTCATGTGGCCATGGACCTTGCAAAGCCGGGGGATGTGATCGTAATCGATGCCGGCGGTGATACAAGACGTTCCATTTTCGGAGAATTGATGGTTACATATTGCAGGAAACGGGGGATTAATGGAATTGTAGTGGATGGATCCATCCGGGATGTGGGAGCCATGGAGGTTCTGGATGATTTTGCTGTCTACGCCCGCGGGGTAACGCCGGACGGACCCTATAAAAATGGGCCGGGGGAGGTAAATACCCCCATAGCCTGCGGTGGGAGAACCGTCTATCCGGGGGATATTGTTCTCGGGGATGAGGACGGAGTTGTTTTTATCCGTCCGGGAGAAGCGGAGGAACTGCTGAAAAGGGTGGATGCCCTTCACGCAAATGAACTGAGGATTCTTGATACCATTGAAAAAGAAGGCACCTATATCCGGCCTTGGGTGGATGAAAAGATAAGATCACTGGGGGTTGGATATGTGGAATACATGGAGTATATGTAGTATATGGAGTACATGGGATTGTAAGACAGGGGTAATCTGAATTGGAATATTGGGGGTAATGTGATGTTTGCTACAGCAGTAAATGAATTAATGTTTCTGTTTTTATTTTTGCTTGCCGGGGTTGTTTTGCGTTCTGTGGTAAAACCACTGCGGAAATTATATCTTCCCTCCGGACTGATCGGGGGAGCCCTTGCATTGATCCTGGGTCCGCAGGTCCTTGGAATTATTAAAATTCCGGAGAACTGGTCCGGTATGGCGTCACCTATGATTAACATTGTATTGACAACCACGCTTTTTGGCATTTCCATCAGCATTTCCAAAATGAAGTCCTTTGCAGGAGCCATCAGCTCCAACCTGCTGTCCTATTTTTCACAGCTTGCAGTTGGGATACTGGCAGCTTTGGGCCTGCAGAGGATATGGACCGGGCTTCCTAGGGAGTGGGGAGTCATGACTGTATTTACATATTGGGGCGGGCACGGGGCCGCCACCTCCTCTGGAACCCTGTTTGAGGAACTGGGTGTAGAGGGGATGCTCAGCATTGGCCTGATCCTTGCGACTCTTGGACTGATCGTTGCCATGGTGGTGGGAATGGTATGGGTCAATATTGGCGTGAGAAGAGGCTGGGCAAGGGCCTTGTGCAATGCTAAGAACAAAGGAAATGACAGGAAGAGTGACTATATTCCAAAGGAAAAGCAAAAACCTCTTGGCCATGCAACGGTTGCTTCTGATTCCATCAACGGCCTGGCCATGCAGATGTGCTTTGTGTTCCTCAGCATGTGGATCGGAAGCGTGCTCTTTGGGCTGATCGCAAAGGTGATCCCGGCTGCCAGCAATATCCCGTCCCTTCTTTACGGCATTGTGGGCGCGATCATCATATGGTCTGTTTTGCGGAAAACACATTTGGATCCATATGCCGACAAGGATACCATTGATAATATAGGGGGAGTGGCTCTTGAAATCTGTATCTGTTCAGCAACGGCAACCCTGGATCTGAATTTCTTTGCAAACAATCTTGCTCCGATCATGATCCATATGCTGATGATCATCGTGCTCATGTCCTTTGTGTGTATGGTGCTGATGCGGCGCTGGTTTGGAGAGGATTGGTTCCCCCTGGCACTGATGTTCTTTGGGGCGGGATGCGGCTCGACCCCAAGCGGGCTTGCCCTTGCGCGCTGCGTGGACCCTGATGTGAAGACGGAGAGCTGGGAAGCGTTTGGTGTGGCACAGGGGTGTTTTGTGCCCGTCACCTCCACCCTGGTTGCCATATTGCCGGTGATCGCCGTCAATAACCTCTGGATACTGGTGGGGATCGGGGCCGTGATCTCAGCGGCCATGATCGTGTTTAATGAACTGGTGGTGAGAAAACGGTAGACGGCCCGGGTTTAAGGTTGATCTATAATAATGGCCATAAGTGATAACCGGTATCCTGATGGGGATACCGGTTCAGACTGTAGACAACTAGCCTCCTAATAGGAGGCGGTTGTCTTTTTTCTTTCACTCAGGATTTCGATGTAGTATAATAGTACTATACGAAA
>NZ_JBEPLZ010000043.1:0-27367 GCF_040545455.1 Enterocloster citroniae
AGGAACCATGAAGTTGCAGCTGCAACTCTATGGCTCCCTGTTCATGTAATTCTAAGTGCAACAGCTTATGTTGCATTTAACTTTTCAATTAACCATACTATAACCTATACCGGAACTTTTATTGGAACTTATACTGGAATTTTTATCAGAATCGGAAGATTGAATGAACAGAATGGAGGTATTGTCATGGAAATCCGGGTTTTAAGATATTTTTTAGAGGCTGCCAGGGAGGAAAATATAACAAAGGCCGCTGCCTATCTGCATATTTCCCAGCCCACGCTGTCCAAACAGCTGAAGGATCTGGAGCAGGAACTTGGCAAGAAATTATTTGTCCGCAGCAATTACAGCATTAAATTGACAGATGAGGGGATGCTGCTCAGAAAGCGCGCGGAAGATATTCTGGAAATGGTTGATAAGACCACGGACGAATTTAAGTCACTGGGCAAAGTGACCGGTGGCGATGTATATATCGGATGCGCCGAATCACATCTTGTTAAACACCTTGCACAGGTGATCATGGATTTCAAACAGCAATATCCCGGCCTGCGCTACCACATCCACAGCGGGAATACCCAACAGGTAACGGAACGTTTGGACCGGGGCCTTCTGGATATGGCTGTTATTGTGGAGCCCCCCAACCTGACGCACTATAACTACATTGCGATCCCTGGCGTGGATTCCTGGGGACTTCTCATGCGCCAGGACCATCCCCTTGCAAAAAAAAGCCATATCACAGCCAATGATTTGATGGGTATTGAGTTGATCTGTTCGGACCAGTCCATGAAAGCCGATATCCCCAGATGGTGCGGCGAAAAGGCGGACGCCCTGAATTATGTGGGGTCCGCCAACCTTTTTTACAACGGAAGTGTATTTGTAAAGGAGGGCCTTGGATGTATGCTGACCTTTGACCACCTGGCGGACACCAGTACAGACAGCGGACTGTGTTTCCGTCCATTATACCCTGTGCTTGAAAATAAAATGTATATTATCTGGAAGAAATATCAGGTGTTTACGCCAATTGCGGAACTACTTATTCAGGCACTTTTGGAAAAGGCCGGGTGATGGTCTATCGTGGCCTTCTAATGTTTCTGTTGTCCGGTCACTCACCCGCTTCTTCCCACTGAAAAAACTCCACCTCCGTCATAGGCCTGCCGAAAAGGTAACCCTGGATATAATTCAGCCCCACTGTCTTCAGTGCCTCATATTCCTCCGCTGTCTCCATTCCTTCCAGGCAAACCTTGATCCCGATGCTGTGGCAGATGGCCACCACAAACTGAATGAATGTGGCGTCAAATTTACTTTTTAAAATATCCTTGATGAATATACGGTCTATTTTGACCACGTCCACGGGTGCAAATTTCAAAAGCTCCAAAGAAGAATAGCCCGTGCCGAAATCATCCATGGCAATTTGAATGCCATGGGCTCTCAGGCTTTCAAATTTTTTGTAGAAGAGACCCATATCGTGGATTTTACAGCTCTCTGTCAGTTCCAGCATCAGGCTGCAGCAAGGGTATTCCTCCTCCCCTACCGCATCCAGCACATTTTCCACAAAATCAGCTTCCATCATCTGGGGCACCGATACATTCACGCTTAACGAAAAATCAGGGTTCTTCTTCAGCCATGGTCTGGCCGTCCTCATGGCTGTTCTCAGGGTCCACTGCCCCACCTGGATGATCATTCCCGTCTCCTCCAGAATGGGGATAAACTCCACCGGGGACACAATACTGCCGTCCGGATCCGTCCAGCGCAGCAAAGCCTCGGCACCGATGATCGTTCGGCTGGCCGCGTCCACCTGGGGCTGATAACGCAGGCTGAATCCGGTGAATCCGCTGTTGACGGACTCCCGAAGGGCCATCATGATCTTCAGGGTCTTCTTTTGGTTTTCCAGGATCTCCTTTGAGAAGAATACGATACGGTCCCGCCCTTTTTCCTTGGCATAGCGCAGAGAATACTCTGCATATTTAAACAGTTCAGAAGCCGCGCCTCCGTCCTCCGGGTACATCACGCCTCCGGCGGACAGCGTAAGGTTCAGCTTATACTGATTCCAAAAATGCATGCGCCCCATCATATTCCGGATCTCCATATAGAGTGTTTCCATATCCCTGTGCCCCACATTGTCCATAAGAATCCCCATGCAGTCATTGTCCAGCTTAAAAAGACCCGCATTGTCCGGCAGGATGGACTGTATGGACTGAGCCACGGTTTTTAGGATATGATCCCCCATGGAACGGTCATATATCTCATTGACCTGTTTGAAATTATCCAAACCAAGGAGCAGGATCCCCAATCTTTCCACCGCCATCTTGTCCCTGATCTTTTTTTCAAACACGCGGAAGAACTCTATGTGATTGAGAAGCTGCGTTACCGGATCTACCTTGTTTTGACGTCCCAGCTGGGTCATGATCCCTGCAAATACAGACGGTTCCCCGAATTCATCCCGCATCATCTGCCCCCTGCACCGCATCCACAGATATTCTCCCTCCCTGTTCTTGGCGCGGAATTCCACAGAATGATAGTCCATCATATTTTCGCCAATCTCCATGTTGGACTTGTAAAACCGTTCCCAGTCATCAGGATGAACGATCTCCTTCCATATGGGCAGCGGATTGTCCAATACCTCACCGGGCATATTAAACAGCCATACCTGTGCAGGGCTGTACCGGAACACTCCTGTCTTCATATTGCATATGTATATGAAATCATCCGTACTTTTTGTCAGGGCATCATACAGCAAGGAGGAATCATATTCACGCCAGCCTGCAGCACCGTCTGAATGCCGGAAGGGGTTTTCATTTTCCTCCAGCATCTTCGTTTTTCTTTTTCGCAGCTTCTGCATGTACATGATCTCATCCGCCTTGGCAATAATGCTGTTCACGGACAACGGATTATCCGGTCCAACAGTATAGGTGCCAAAGGAAAATGTCATTTCATAGGGTATGTTCTTCTGTTCCTGAAACGCCTTAAGTTCCTTCAGGCTGTCCAGAAAGAGTTTGGACATCTCTCTCTCATTCATATGAAAGCTGACTGCCATGAACTCATCACCGCTTAAGCGAAACAGGAAATCAGGCTTTTCCACCCTTTTTTTCACCACGTCCGTCACCTGGACCAGGAGGGTATCGCCTGCCCTGCCCCCATAGGTCTCATTTATCATATTCAGGTTGTCCACGTCCAAAAGAGCAACCGTCAGGCTGCCCCCTTTCATCTTTGTCTTTCTGAGGGCCGCCCACAAATGCTCCTTTCCTTCCATGCGGTTCAGCACGCCTGTGATCCCATCTTTCTTTTCCTGGCTACTGACCGGCAGTGTGTCTGGACGATCCGTCTCCTGGAGTACCTGGCCCGCCCCGCCATTGGACGAATAAAATTTCCGTTTGCTTTCATACATACAGGCATCCGCCATGGAGAGAATCTCAGAAACCGTATATCCCGATCCTCCTTGCACCTCAACCAGGCCGCTGCTAAACGATACCTCATAGGTGATTCCATGGAACTGCCTGGTATATGACATCCGTTCCAGGACCTGGTCGCTCCATTGCCCGGCCTCATCCAAAGAACGGTGGAACAAAACAGCGATAAACTCATCCCCGCTGAGCCGGAACATAAAGTCGTCCTTTTCCATACATGCCTGTGTGCTCTTCACCACAAACTTCAACATTCTGTCACCTTCCAAATGGCCCATGCGGTCATTGATCAGCTTCAATTGATTCACATCCATCATGACCACGATAAAAGACTCCCCTTCTTTCAGGGTATCTAAAAGCTGAGAGAGCCGTTCCTTTCCCGCCCTTCGGTTCAGGATCCCGGTCAGGTCATCGGTCTTAGCGTATTGGGAAAGTTTAATCTGTTCCGAAATATCAACAGAGTGCTGGAAATGATATTTTTTTCCATTCACTTCAACCAGGCTGTCACAGTTTTGATACGTGTGGCCTGTTACCGTATTGCACTCCCTCCAGTTTACGGCTCCATCCTGCGTATCAGAGAGAAGTCTATGGATCTGGCAAAAGCCGCACCGGCCCTTCATTCCCTTTTGAAGGACTTTCCAGCAGATACAGCCCTCCGGTTTTTCCAATCCGAAGGTCTGTTTCATGGCATCATTCATATAAACAATCTCATCTGTCTCCACATCAGTGATATAAATATTGGCATTTATCTTATCCAGCAGCTGGCTATAGAATTCCACGTCAAATACTTTTTTCATAAAAGCTCCTTTTAACTTTATTTTATTATTTAATCCACTGATTTCCAAGATAGTTTTTGTGTACATATGCATATAGTATCTGACGAAAATATTTAAACGGTTCCACTGATTTCAGATCCTGTTTACGTATCTAAAAAACCTCTCCTAATTATGGGGTACAAAAAAAGAAACCGCAGATCAGTCTGCGGACACGGGTTTAGAAGCGCCATATCCGGACAAACTTTTGGGTTCCTTTTCTTATTATATTTACTTATTTTGTAAAGACCGCCTGTACCGCACAAAAAAATGCAGGAATGGTGACAATCGATAATATGGTGCTAAGGCAGACAGTTCTTACAGATAGTATATAGTCTTTGTTGTACTGCTGGGCAAAGATCGCAATATTGCCGCCCACGGATGTGGATGCAGCTATTAATACAACCATAATGATCACTATGTTATCTACAGGCAGGATCACGAATACCCCCAAGGTGGCCAGTGGAATGATCAACAGCCTGAGCAGAACACACATATATATTTCCTTTGATAAAAAAATACTCCTAAGATCAGTTTTTACCAGATAGCTGCCCAGTATGATCATCGCCAAGGGAGTATTCATATCAGCTATATACCCAACTGTTTTCACCATGAACCCAGGTATGGATACCGGCAGCAAAAACATTACCACACCTAAACCAATGCTGATGAATACAGGGTTTTTTAATATGGCAGCAATATGTATGACTTCTCTGTCCCCGGTCATGATATATAGCCCATAGGTCCACTGGAACAGATTCAGGAAAGCCACATAGGCGGCGACATAAAAAACAGCCTCTGTGCCAAATACGGCCTGGGTTAACGGAATGCCAATGAAACCCGCGTTTCCAAATGCTGAAGCAAAATTTTGTATTCCTTTTCTCTTCCCAAAAAACAGCCACGATATGGCCATAGCCAACACAAGGGACAGAAGGGATAAAACAGCTGACTCTCCCAATTCCCTTAATTTTTCATATGAAAACCCAATCATATAGGACTTCAGGATAACACATGGAATCACCACATTTAATAAAATCGCTCCCAGATCCCTGCACCCCTGTTGCGACAGCATTCCTTTTTTCATAAGCCCAACTCCAACAGCCATTAAAAACGCCATGATCAGGATCTGCCTTAATAAAATGTAAACCATCTTGATACCATGTCCTTATAATTTGTCAATTTCAGTTACGGTTAAGGCGTATATCTTTGCGCGCTCGAACAGGGAATCTACCACGGCGTATTCACGTACGTTATGATTAAATTCCCCTATGGGCCCGCAGGAACAAAGTACCGGGATTCCCGCCGCGGCGATTGCACCGGCATCCGATGCGCCGCCCAGCTGAATCTGCCCAAATTCAGCAAAACCATGATCCGCCGCCACCTGATTGACCAAACTGAATAAACGCATGATCTGTGGGTTGGGTTCAAAGGGGTGAAGCTTTGCCAGATCCACATAATACTCCGTGGTAGTTCCTTCCACAAACACCTTTTTCATAATCTGGTCCACATCCTCCAAAACCTTTTTCCCGATCTCATCGGAAAAGACACGGATATCAACCGCAAATTCGCTGAGATCAGGGATGGAGGTAGTATTGGTATTCGTACCACTGTTGATCACGCTGACCGTCACGGTCGTCCCCCTGTCAAGGTCAGTCAGCTTTGTCAGTTCGGCCGCTTTAAAGATGGCTTCATGCACCGCATTCTTTCCTTTTGTAAACTCATTGCCTGCATGCCCGCCAAGCCCATGGACTTTGGCACGGACGGTGTACTGGGTCTTACGCCCCACACATAAACGGTTTTCAATATGCCCTGTTTCCATATTGAATGCACAAAGCGCCCCCTTGCTCTCTTCCGTGTAAAAGATATCCGCATCATTTCCAATATGGTCGGACTCTTCTTCCCCCGCGTACAGGATTTTAATGGGATGTTCATTGTAACCCAAATGGTTCAGCGCCTTTACCACATACAGCGAAATGATGATCCCGCCTTTCATATCCAGCACGCCTGGGCCGTAAGCCTTTCCGTCTCTGATCTCAAACGGGTTTTCTTTTCCAAAGGAACCGCTGTGATGAACGGTATCAATATGGCCGGAAAATATCACAGGCTTTCCCGGGCGGTCTGATCCCAGGACTCCCACCAGTATTCCCGCCCTTTCTTTCATTACTTCATGAATACGGCACTGGAACCCTTCCTGTTCAAACTCATTCTTCAGCCATCCGGCTGCCCGTTCCACATTTTCCTTTTCATCATAGTGGCCCTCCATATTCACCAGCGTTTTCCACTTTTTCACCATCTCATCTTTATGAGCATCAATAAATCTATTGATTTCATTATAATACTGATTCATATTCTCTCTCCTTTTCATTGACTTGGTCTTCTGATCCTCTGGCCTTTTTTGAAAACTTCTTGTCGATCCCGGTAACTTCTACAACGATCAACACAGCTGCGGTAACTAACGGTGTAAACAGGTAGGGAAGCATCTGTGTGGAGTCAACGCCCAGGAAGCCGGTTACCGTAAGCGGATTTGAATTCCATGGAACTAAAAGACCGCTTAAAAGACAGCCAACAGACATGGCTCTGGTCAGGTCCCATTTATTCAAATGCTTCTGCTCATACACAGGTGTCATAAGATTTCCTGTAAACACAAAAGAGAAATTGCCGGATGCGGATGTAATATTGGAGACAAACCCCAATATGACCGTGCAGATGGTTCCCCCCAGCCTTGAGTTCACCTTTTTCATCAGCGGTTCCACCACCTTGTCAATAATTCCGGCCGTACTCAATATTCCAAAAAGCCCAAATGCAAATATGAACAGGAATGCCGTACCGGACATACTGGTAATGCCTCCTCTGCTGAAGATCTTAGCTATAAATGCATTGTCGGACTCCAGGACATAACCGCTCCACATGCTCATGGTTACGCTTGTAAAGCTCTGCCCCTGATAAAGCCATGCTACCAAGAATCCCGAAATGCTTCCGCACAGGATGGATGGAATGGACGGCACTTTAAATAACAGCATGACCAATACAACGCCCATTGGAATGAGTGGAACAAGCCCTAACCTATAATTTGCCTCAATCCCGGAGATCACATCACCGATGCTGCTTAAGTCCACGCTGCTGGTGTCAATATTCAGTCCCCATAAGAAAAAGATAACTGCGCAGATCACAGCGGCCGGCAATGTAGTAATAGCCTGATATTTGATGCTTTCAAACAGGTCCACGCCCACTGAGCCGGCTGCCACATTGGTGCTGTCCGACAGCGGTGAAATGGCATCCCCAAAATATGCACCGCCGATAATAGAGGATGCGATTACAAGAGGATGAAGCCCCATTGAGAGGCCTACGCCCATTAAAGCCACACCTGCCGTGCCGCAGGTTCCAAAGGATGTGCCTGTAAATAAAGAAAATATAATGCAGATCACAAAACTCATAACAAGAAAATATTTAGGATTGATCGTAAGCAATCCCAGCTTTGTGATCAGCGGCACGGTTCCACAGGCATTCCATGTTCCGATCAGTGCCCCCACACAGAGTACGATGGTCATGGGCACCAGGGATTTCGCACAGTAGTGGAAAATACCCTGCTGCAATTCTTTATATGTATATCCCAGCTTCATACAGAATGGGATGGTTATGATCCACGATATCAAAAACAATGGCTGGGTTTTCGCTCCAAGAAACACTGCCGGTATCATAATAATAGAAAACGATACAATTGTTACAAATAATGCATACCCAAAACTGGGCGCTTTCTTCTCTTGCTCTGTCATATTACCCTCCTAAATACATTTGTGATCGTTCCAGGCATTATCCCCTCCATTCCTACGGAGTGGCATATGCTCCATCGTATACGATCCTGTGGTAAGAAGCCGGATCCGTATCTCCTTCCGTGTTAAACAAAAGAATAACCGACTCCTCATTCAGCCCCATCATTACCTTTTCTTCTTCCAGTTCCCAGCTTTCCATCAGCATGGTCAAAAGCCCCATTGTCACTGCTCCCGATTCTCCGGATATGACCTTTTTATCATTGCCCCATGGAGCAGCCAACTGCCGCATGCCCCTGGCAGCCACATAATCCGGACAGGCTGCATAGAAGTTGGCATAATCCCTTAAAATGGGCCATGTGATCGTACATGGTTCCCCGCAGTTAAGTCCTGCCATAATGGTCTCTCCGCTTCCGGCAGCCTCATGCGGCCCTCCGTCCTCCTTTCGGGCAGACTCAAAGATACACGCCGCTTCCTCCGGCTCGGCAATCACAATGACCGGACGCTGCTTTTCATAGTAATTAACCATAAACCCGGTTATCCCTCCTGCCATAGCTC
Source organism: Enterocloster citroniae (assembly GCF_040545455.1). Lineage (NCBI taxonomy): Bacteria > Bacillati > Bacillota > Clostridia > Lachnospirales > Lachnospiraceae > Enterocloster > Enterocloster citroniae. Next base: position 8,536 of record NZ_JBEPLZ010000043.1, read on the forward strand.
CCACACCTGCCTGAAGGAATATATGGGTGGGTGCCTTAACTCCGTATTCTCCAAGCTGATGGACTGCCTCATATGCCATTGTGGTGTATCCCTGTATGATCCGCTTGGGAATTGTCTCATAACCGTTCCATGATGTATCCTGAATCAATGTCCAGCCATGCTCCTCACTCATATGCCGGGCATAACGGACCGTATCATCATATCCCATATCCGTAACCGTCACCTCCGCTTTTCCGGCATTTTGGATTGCCTGGGCACGGTATGGTGATGATCCCTTCGGCATATAAACATAGGCCTTGCATCCCAGCTGGCCGGCCGCCCACGCCACGCCCTTTCCATGATTGCCATCCGTTGCCGTCACAAATATCATGTGGGAAACAGATTCCCTGACCAATGGCTGCTGAAGATCGGAGAACTTAGTGGTATGGATATCCAGTCCCAATTTCTCACAGATCACACATGCCAATGCGTAGATGCCGCCTAACCCCTTAAATGCATTGAGCCCGAACCGGTAGGACTCATCCTTCACAAAAATCCCTTTTACCCCCAGCTTCTTTGCCAGAACTTCCAGTGAAACTAAAGGTGTTTCCCGGTAGGCCGTCACGGAACAATGCAAGTGACGAACTGCCTTCGTACTTTCTGTGTTTAAAAACTCAGGACCCATTTTTTCCGACACATGATCGTTTTTTAGCACCTTTAAATGCTGATAATATGCCACCTCTGTAACCTCCTTGCTTTTTTATCCGCGGTACAATTATATTAAGCAATCTTTGTGCCAACTTCCGTCTTATCATAAAGTTCTGAATTTCCTTGAATTTACGTTGTTTCTATCCCCTACGTCACGTATGCAGGATTTACTCTGCCATTGCTCTTATCATTTTGATATTCAGATGTCCTGATCTCGTATTATTTTGATAATCTATATCATATTGATACCTGATCTGCGTATCTCCATTAAAAAAGGCCGTCTAAAAGACAGCCTTTTTATCCATAGACCATACGGTTGATGGTACGTTATTAATCGTACGTTCCTTTCCCAACTTAGAGCTTATATACTTTTATCTTTCTGTATAATGTTGCAATACCGATTCCCAATTTGCCTGCTATCATTTTTTTAGCTTCCGGGGAAACTCCATAGATTGCCAGTGCCCGTTTGATCATCTGGCGTTCCATGTTTTCCAGATTCAGATCTTCTATGGCCTCCTCCACGCGTACGGTCCCATTTGTTTGGAAAAATTTTCCAGGAAGAAGGCTGCCCTCCAGCATTCCGCTGTAAGGCATCATATTCATCACATATTCAATCGTGTTCTGCAGTTCCCGGATATTTCCAGGCCACTCATAACGCTCCAGGTATCTCCAAAAATCCTCATCAATCCCCCTCACCATTTTATTAAGCACTGCACTGTAACGTTCAATAAAACTGGTGGCGATCACACGTATATCCTCCTTCCTCTCCCGAAGGGGAGAAAGTGCCATGGGAATCACATTGAGACGGTAATATAGATCCTCACGGAACTCCCCTGCCTGGATCATTGATTCTATATCCTTATTAGTTGCCGCCACCAGACGCACATCAATCTTCACTGTCTGGTTACTGCCCAGTCTGGTAATCTCCCTGTTTTCAAGAACACGCAGAAGCTTTACCTGTAGATACAGGGGCATGTCACCTATCTCATCTAAAAAAACAGTACCGCCGTTGGCTGCCTCAAACAGACCGGTCCGGCCTTTTGCATCAGCCCCTGTAAATGCGCCCTTCACATATCCGAACAACTCACTTTCCAAAAGATTCTCAGGTATGGACGCGCAGTTGACCGCAACAAAAGGATAGTTGGATCGGTCGCTCTCCCCATGAAGCGCAACGGCTACCAGTTCTTTTCCCGTACCACTTTCTCCTGTTATAAGAACATTGGATACAGACGGTGCCACAATCTGAATCTTCTCCCGGATAGATACAACAGCTGAAGATACGCCTAAGATGCGGTTTAATTCCCTTGGTTTTACCCGTACCCCTGCACCGTCATTTTCATCGGAAGTCAGATCTGCCTTCTGGAATACAAATAATTTTCTGTACTCTTCCATATCCAGATCATAAAACCTGCCTGCCAAAAGATAGGTGAAACCTCCGATCTGAAGGCTGTATTCAAGCAGATCCTGTACCTGGTTCCCTGTTTCGTGAAATGTGATAGGCGGCAGCTTGTGATTCAGTTCCTGTATAAACAGGAGTTTCTTACCAGCCTGGTTAATCCTGGATATTTTAAGGTTCTGGTCCATGACCAGGATTCCGCTGTCAACCTTATTAAGAATATTCTCCAGCAGCAGGATCACATTTTGGTTTCTTCCTTCATTCAGGATATCCTTGGCTTTTGATTCAAGAAGCTCCCCAAATTGATTCAAAAAGCGGATAAATACTTCTCTATTTCCAAAAAAATGCTGTTTCTGGCTCTCTTCAAAGCATACAAATCCCAATACCCCGATCACTTCTTCATCCACGCATAGCGGGAGCCATACCTCACAGATGTTATCACAGACAGACAGCTTTGGACAGACACGGCAGATGCCGGATTTCTTCGGATCATCCATGATTGTCAGCTCCTTGTGTTCTATGGCTGACTTTACTACATATCCATAAGACGACATATCCCCGATCCGATTGCGCATCCGCCCGCTTCCCGCAATACGAATGCAATTGGCATCAATGATTGTCACGTCAACTTTCAGGATTTCTGCCAGGATCTCAACATACCGCTGGGCTGTTTCCTGCATTTTCATTAAAATGCGTTTCATTCTATTCCCCCATTTTCACTGAAACAAACGATGTTATAATCCCATGGTAACGGCGGATCGCGTTTATGTCAAGAACCCGTCCTTCATTAAAAGATTCCCATCCGGCTCAGTATGAAGATCCACATAAAAATGGTCCCCAGGGAACATACGGATGTAAATACAACCAGCTGCGCCGCCAAATCCGCATCGGAATCCATGGCACTGGCCAGGTTAAACGATGTGGTTGCACAGGGAGCAATAAAGATGCACATCAGGCCAATGAAATCCGCCCTGCAAAATCCAAGCCATACGGTAACAGGTACAAGAATAGCCGGCACGATCAGAAGCCTGAACAGGATGCCCACCGCAATGCTTCTTAAGTTGCTTTTTACTGCTCCAAAGTTAAATAATCCCCCCATAACAATCAGGGCCACCGGCGTACCGCAACGCCCCAGATCCCTAAAAACATTGGACAGCATGTCCGGATACTGAATATGCAGCAGCTGTGTCAAAAAGCCGGCCAGGGCCGCAATAACATACGGATTGGTTACCACTCCCCCAAACACTTTCCTTAACTCGATCCTTCCTCCTTCCCGGAATAACTCCAGCAGGATGACGGAAATTATGTTTTGAACCGGGACAATAATAGCGATCAGCAGCGAGATCGCTCCAATGTTTCCCTCACCACACAGCGCTGTCCCGATCAGAGTTCCGAATATAACAAAATTTGTGTGAAAAATACCATGGGCCAGCGCGCCGCGCCTTTTCTTTGTTTTCTCTGTGGGATATGCGGCAAGCAGCGAAATCCCCAGAATCACGATCTGCGTGATCACAGCATACACGATCAGTTTTCCGTTAAATACCTCCCTGATATCCGCTTTATAGATATTGTAGTATAGGGAGATGGCCAGAAAAGTTTTGAAACACAGCTTGTTCATCTTATTCAGGGTATGATCGTCCACCATATTGATCTTTCTCAGAAAATATCCCAGTGACAACATGATAAACATGGGTAATACGGCGCTTAACGCGGTTTGAAAACTGCTCATTATTCGTTCCTCTTTCCTTACCCTCAGTGGACAAGGGCGCACACTCCCCCTTGTCCACTGAGGGTAAATATTGATTTTAAGATGGTCCCAATTGGGGTCCCCTTATTTATTTAGCAATTTTCATGCCATCATCGAAGTTCCTGAAATACCTTCATACTTTTGCTTATAAATATCATTTTGATAACAAATGTGCCTTATTCCATATCGTTTTGATAATCAGTATCAAATTGATACAGCCAAAACTGATCACACATCCAGACGATTACCCTCAGTGGACAAGGGCACACTCTCCCCTTGTCCACTGAGGGTAAATGTTATATGATATAATTACCATATATAATAAATATTCCTGCCAATATCACATCACACAATAATCATGAACCGCCATACGTCCCGCAGCCTACATCCCAGGGCGGGCTTAAGAGGAGCAAATAAGCAATGAAAAAATCCATCTGTATTTTATGTATCTCGTCCCTGTTATGCAGTCCCTTCACAGCCTTTGCCGGTCCTTCTGGTAATACGCAGGCAAGTGCCAGTGAAACAGAGTATCAGCCCCCATCACTGCGCCGTGAGATCCGGGCTTTGCAGAAAGGCGATTGGATCCATCTGACAACGGAGCAGAAACTGGAAGATCTGGATCTTTTGTATCAGACACTAAAAGAAAATTATCCTTATTTTCATACGTTAAAGAGAATGCGGGATGCGGATTTAGATCAGAAATACCGGAAAGCCCGGGGAGAAATCCGCACCAGTAACACGGATATTTCCTTTTATCAGCAGTTGGATGAATTTATCAATACCAATGACCAGATCGGACATTTGTTATTACATAACCCTTACTGGTTTGAAGAGACGGCAGACAGCTACAGACGCGTGGCCGCAGATTATCCGGACTCAGACCGCATGCAAAAATTAGCGGCAGCATACAACAATCCAAAGTCCCTGGAAAACTACAAAAAAATAAGACAGGTGACAGACCCGGCCTATGATAAGGTGATGGATTATTACGCTTCCCTTGAATCAGCGCAAACCGATGAACAGGAATCCGTGGCAGCTAATGTTCAAACGCGCATTATAAAAGAGGGAAGCATTGCCTATATCAAAATTGACCGGTTCCTTTCCGGCAATGAGTACGGGGAAGATAAGAAACAGCTATTTGATTTTTACCATAAGGTCAGGGGATACGACCATATAATATTTGACCTTACGGATAACGGCGGAGGTTCCATGGATTATTTTAATGATCTCATCGCCTCTCCCAACATTGACAGCGCACTGACATGCAACGCCTACGGTCTGATAAAAGGAGGGGAAAACAACCGTATCTTCCTGGATATGGACCAATACCGTCCTGTTTCGGAATTTCCCGACCTGCCCCGCACCAATCAGGAAGATCTGTCCGATACGGACTTCTTTCATGATATCCAATACACCGTGGATCCTGCAGGGGGAGGGAAAATGCTCAGCGGAAAGCTTTGGATGCTTGTCAGTGACACGGTATTTTCCTCATCGGAATATGCTGCCATGTTCTCAAAAGCAACAGGCTTTATGACACTTGTGGGAACGCAGACTGGCGGTGAAGGCATTGGCAGCGATCCTCTGCCCATCATTCTTCCCAACAGCGGCCTGATCGTACAATACGCACCGGTGTACGGTGTAATGCCGGACGGATCAGGGAGCCAGGAATGCAAAACCGCACCGGATATCCGGTCAGCGGACGGTGAGACGGCACTCAATGCCTGTTTAAGGGCAATTGCAGAACAGTGACTGCAGGAGGCGGGGGCGGAAGCTTTAAACACGGCTCAATACAGCTTCATAATGATTAATAAAAAGGTCAATTCGATCACACTCAATAGAATGGAAATACTATTGGCAGCACTGGCCTTCCCCTCATCACCGCCGCACATGCCTGTATAGGCCGGCGCAACTGCGCTGATAGGAGCAAAACTAACCAAAACCAGTGTCCTGCGAATCACGATGTCAAATGGAAGGAGATAATAGCCGGCCAGCGCCGTCACAATCGCCGCCACATGGCGAACTCCGAGGATCCTGCATATATCGCCTATGTAATTCCGCTGAAATTCAAACCTTAAAAGCAGTCCTATCATCAGCATAGCGGTAAACGTATTAGCCGCCGCCATGGGGGCGATCAATGTCAGAACCGGCTTGGGCAGCCTGAACCGGGCTACCGACAGGATAAACATCAGAACATAGGTGATCAACGGCATACTTGAAAGAAGGCGTTTTGCAAATGATCCCACATCAAATCCGTCTTTGTTGTCGGAAAGGTATTCCGATGCAAAGGCATAGGTTGCCCCTGTACACATCACACTGTTTCCCACATCAAACATGCAGGCCGCCACACTTCCCATCGCAGGAAGAAAACTCTGTACAAACGGAAGACAGAACGCTCCTATGTTGTATGCGGGGAGGCACAGGATATGCAGCGCCTTTGCCTCCCTGCTTTTCTTTTTTGTAATAACGATCCCAACAGCGATCATTATGACATTTGCAGCAATCCCCAGGACCGTCAGCGCCAGCATCTCCGCTCCCACTACCTCTATCTTTGAAAAATTAACAATGATGGCACAGGGGAGGGTGACATTTATGAGAATCCGCTTTACGACATCACCCGCATTTTCCGGAAGGATTCCTCCCATATGCAGATATGCGCCGATCAGGATGATCAGCATGAACGAAAAAGCTGTCAGTAAAACCGTAGTCATGATCAATTCTCCTCATTCCAATCACATCTTATATTCCAAGCCAGTCATCCGGTTCCCCGTCATATCTGACAAAGGCAAGCCCCTGATACCGCATATGCGTGATTGAGCATAATATAGCACCTTTTCACATGCCTTGCAAGGTCTTTGTCTCCACTCTGAAATGCCACTTTATGAATCATTCTCTTTATTTTTCATTTGATATATGGAATATCTCTCACGTTATCAAAGGTTCTATTACTATAAATTGATTTTATATAAATGGGTATAGAAAAGCCCCGGAAATATCAATTCCCGGAGTATTTCCTTTTTCCTGTTTGAATTAAGCTCATTCTATATGCCCCACCCCCCTCCCCATCATAGTACGTATTCATATCCCACAGAATGTCTGTTATGAAATGAACGCGGTCGGCTGCCTGTACTCCCTGTGGAGCGCAGTTTCCGTACAATACAGCCATGACATCAGAAGCTTGGATAGTACCCATCCCAAACAATTCTTCTATAATTACTGCGATCCGTATCTCCTTCTGTGGAAAAACACAATATCCGTGAATTTGAATCCAGCTTAAGCTGTTCTTTGAGCCATCCCAGACTCTCATTCTGTAGCACTTCTGCCACAAATCCCAATGTGGATGCAAAACTCGAATTCGGATCCCGTCTGTTCCTATCCTAATAATCTTCCCGCTCCCAGTAATAATTTACATTGCCTTTGAAGATCAGGGCAATCTCCACCTTTTTCACCTGTTCCTTTGGCACATTTCCCTTTACCAGATACTCACAGAGCATTTTTGTGGCTAAATAAGCCTGGCGGGTGGGGTCCTTGTACACGATATTGGTAAAAGTCCCATCCTGCAGAGCGGATACGCTCTCATCAAATACATCATTGGCAATGACAGGTATGGTTCCTGACAGCCCGCTTTCCCTAAGCGCCTCCGCCAGCACAACACTCCCCCGGGCAAAAACACAGCCGATCAGATCCGGTTTTAATTCCTGTATCCTTTTGAGCAATTCCTCTTTTCCAAGATCCTTTTCAAAATAACCATACAGGTTTTCAGTCTGTATCCCGGCCCCTTCCCTTTGCAAATACTCGTGGAAGCCCTTTGCGATCATATAATGGGCATCATTGTACTGATTTCCGGCCATAAGCAGCACACGACCGCGGCCCCTCAGGATATTACATGCCTGCTCGGCCATAACTCCTCCGGCCACATAGTAATCCGCGACAACCACACCCACCCTCTGGCACTCCGTATTGTCACCTGTAACAAAAACAACGCTGATTCCCTTTTTCGTCAAACGTTTGATTTCAAGGACCTCATCCTCTCCCTCCGGCGGAATGGAGAGAATGCCGTCCAGCCGTTTTCCATGCTCCAGTTCATCATTAAGCCGGCTAAGGGTCTTGGCCAGCTCCCCGGGCTTAAAAGGCAGCTCCCTGGCCTGGACATTTAGATCTCCCCACTCCCGCATATAACCCATGTATCCCCGCCATATAAAGTTATAGAAATACACGCTGTTTTTGTCCAACTCGGGTAAACATACCGCGATCTGTATCTCCTTGCGCTTTAAGCAGGAAGCCATGGAGTTGATCTTATAACCATTGGCAGCGGCATAGTCAACAATCTTTTTTCTGGTCTGCTCACTGACTCCAGGCTTTCCCGTGATCGCCTTGTGGATTGTGTTTAACGACATGCCAAAGTGCTGGGCTATGTCCTTCATTGTAATCTGAGATTTCATTGCTCCTCTTTCCTGCTTTTTATAGAACGGCACTATATTCCAAAATAGAGAGAAATGCACCCGGACAACTAGGCACATTTCCCTTTTTTCTTATTGTATATAATTTTTCAGAGGTTTTCAATCCCATTTTAAGCAGAAAAGAAAATCCTTCTCCTTATCATTCTCCTTATGCCCCCAGATTAGGCAGTGTCATACTGATCGCAGGAATGAAGGTTACCATCATCAGACAGATGATCATGGTCAGATAAATAGGCAACATCCGTTTGGTCAGCGCTTCAATCTTAATCCCGGAAATACCGGATGCAATAAACAGGGAACTTCCAACCGGCGGGGTTAAAAGACCGATCCCCAAATTCAGGATCATGATGACCCCAAAATGGACGGGGCTGTAACCAATGGACTGTACAATAGGAAGCAGGATAGGCGTCACGATAAGGATCAGGGATCCCATCTCCATTACCATTCCCAGGCCCAGCAGCAGAACATTGATGATCAGCATAATGATCACCGGGTTATCAGTGATGCTGTAGATACTGTTGGTAATGAGCACCGGAACCTTCAAATATGCCATCAGCCATCCAAAGGCCGTTGACATGGAGATCAGGATCATGATCATTGCCAATGTTTTTACAGAATTAAATAACATCCTGGGCAGCTCTTTAATGGAAACCTCCCGGTAGATGGCAAAGGTAACGAAAATACTCCACAGCACTGCCAGGGCCGCGCTTTCCGTAGCCGTGATAAATCCGGTACACACACCGATCACCACGATCACGATGGTCAACAGTCCCCAAAATGCATCCTTAAATGCAAGCCATACCTTTTTGATCTGGAATTTTTCACCGATGGGGTAATTACGTTTTCTAGCCACGTAGTAGCTGTAGACCATCAGACAGCCTGCGAGCAGACAGCCCGGAAGAATACCTGCAAGAAACAGGGCTCCCACGGAAACGCCCCCGGCCGCCAAAGCATAGATGACCATGTTCTGGCTTGGCGGGATCAGGATTCCTTCAACTGAACTGGCCATTACGATGCAGGTTGCAAAGTCCTTTTCATAGCCTTCTTTTTCCATGTTTGGAATCAGGGTAGGCCCAAGGGTTGCCACGCTGGCAGCCGAGGAGCCGGAAACCGCCCCAAACAGCAGGGACGCCACAATGGTCACCATTGCAAGCCCACCATGCATCCAACCAACCATTACCCCGGCCAGACGCAGCAGACGCTTGGATATACCGCCTGCGCTCATGATGTCGCCCATCAGGATAAAGAAGGGAACTGCCAGCAGTGAATAGGTGTTCACTCCCTTTACCATGTTCTGGAGCACCATCTGGACCGGGATGTCAAGATAAATACAAGTCACCATGCTGGCGATGCCGATGGAAAGGGCAATGGGCATCCGCACTGCCATGAGAAAAATAAAAAGTCCTATTAATAACAGTATGGCTATTGTTTCAGATGGCATAATAATGTCCTCCCCCTGTCAATTGTTGCTATAATAAAGGCCAGACCGGAAACCGGGATCACGGCATAGAGGACCGAAGACGGCAGGCCCATGCCGCTCATGATGTTTCTGGAGGTCAGTTCCAGCAGCCCGTAGCTGCCAAACACCATGACGACTCCAAAGATAAATACCAAAAGCAGATCAAGCAGGTCCATAATGGTACGGGTCCTGTCTGAAATAAAATTGTCGATCAAGGTCACCTTTAAATGCAGATCCTCACTGATCGCCACAGCTGAACTCAGCAGGCAAAACCATACCATACAGATAAGGGCCAAGTTTTCCCCCCACGGCGGTGTATGTTTCAGGATATAGCGGCTGGCCGCAACACCTGATACGATAAGGACCTGGCAGGCCAGCAACACGCAGCACACCATGTAGATGCCCCTTCTAACAGTACTGCAAATCTTATCTACCATATCTATTTTTCCCTCCTCACATTTCATTCATGGCCCGGATCTGCTCCACCATGTCCTCAAACCCCACCGCATACTGATCGTACACCGGCTGCACAACCGACTGCCAGGGGCCAAAATCCTCCACTTCGATCACTTCAATGCCCTGGGCTCTCAGCGCCTCGATCTGTTCAGCTTCGTCAGTTGCCACAACCTCCCGGTTATAGTCCTCGGCAGCCTCGGCGGCCTGCCTGATAATATCCTGGTCCCCGGCACTGAGTTTGTTAAAACGGTACCCGCTCATAATGATGACGCCGGGAGTGTATGTATGGTTGTCCAGAATGACATGGGGAGCGATCTCACCAAAGCTGTTGCTGATATATCCGGATAAAGGCTGGTCCGCCCCGTCCACCACGCCGGTTTGAAGGGAGGTATACAGCTCACTCATGGAAATAGGAGTTGGTGACGCCCCAAAACAACTCACCGTATCCAAAAGGATGGAAGTCTCAGCCACACGTATCTTTGTTCCCTTTAGATCATCAGGCTTCTCAATGGGTTTTTTAGCAAAAAAGTTTCTGGCGCCCTCATCCACATAGGCCAGCCCCACCATGTCCGTCTCCGCCTCCCAAAGGCTGTCTAAAATATCACGGCCCAAATCGCTTTTCAGCACATTCCACAGATGGTCACGGCCCTCAAACAAATAGGGAAGTCCAAAGATCCCCATCTTATCCGCCCCAAAGTCTCCCATGGTCAGGGTATTTCCCCGGAAAATGTCCAGGGCTCCCATTTGTACGGCCTGAAGCTCTGTCCGCTCATCCCCCAGCTGACCGCCTGCATAGATTTCCACTATGATCCGGCCGTTGGACAGTTCCTTTACCTGGTCCGCAAAGTAGTGCAGCACCTGGGTATTGATATTATCCTCCGGATTCACCTCCCCGGCCTTTAACACGATCTCGGCCCTCTTTTTGTCCTCCTGTTCCTGGCTGTCCTCCTGGGAGCTGCCCGCACAGCCTGCCAGGCATACAACAGATAAAACCATCAGGAATCCCAGGATCCTATTCCGTCCTCTCATCGCCTACCTCCATTTTTTACCAAACCATCGTTTCTCATTCTATAAAGTCTTGATCCAGTGTCTTCACCTTGTGAGCCACACAGTTGTCTTTAATCAGATCCCAGTCAAGTTCTGCGCCTATTCCCGGCTCCTTGGGAACGTAGATCCGTCCATCCTTAATGGGAAGGTCCCCTTTCATGGGGAAACGGAAACTGTCTTCCGGTACAAAATACTCAAAGTATTTACAATTGCGGATCGCACAGGAAACATGAAGGTTAACCAGGTCCATGTAGTTCATGGTCGTGGTATGTATCTCACAGTTCAAGCCAAAGGCATCTGCCATATGGGCAATTTTTAATGTTCCCGTGATACCGCACTTCCATGAAACATCGGCCCGTACAATATCAGCCGCATTCTGGGCAATGGACTGGGCCACGCCCCAATGGGCTCCTCTGGTGGTCTCGGTGGCAGCAATGGGGATATCCAGGGTCTGACACAGCTTCTGATATTTATACAGCTCAAAATCCCTGAAAGGCTCCTCAAACCAGATATAGTTTAGTTTCTCAAGCTGGCGCCCCACCCTGATCGCCTCATCCAACGTGTATTCTCCCACCGGATCACTCATCAGGCCCATGTCGTCCCCAACTGCCTCCCTCAGCTTCCGGTGGATCTCCATGTCCTTTTCAACAGGACCTGAGGGGTGGACTTTGTAGCAGTTGATGCCCATTGACCGGTAGTGCAATGCCTCGTCTATGTAGACCTTGGGGTCATCATAAAACAGGCTGCTGGCATAAACAGGAAGGCTCTCCCTGTAACCGCCTATATATTTATATAAGGGCAGACCCGCCTTTTTTGCACATATGTCCCACAGGGCCACGTCAACCGGCCCAGGAAGGAACACAGGATAAAAGGCCTCATGACGGTCCAGGTTCCAAAAATCGTAGAAAATAGCCTCGCGGTCGTGGGGATCGCGCCCTAAAACAAGAGGCGCGGCTGTTTCCTGGAGATACCCCTCCGTCACCTGGCCGGAGCGGGCCGCCATTGCTGTGGCAATACCCTCAGTCCCGTCATCACACGTCAGTTTCAGCACAACCACATCCCAGGGCATGGCGCTGCCTCCCTGACGCTTCTCATCAAACAGGCACTGATCCCGGCGTACCCACCATGTTTCAAATTTGGTAACCTTCATAAATACTCCTCTCTCCTTCTCATTCCAGGGCAGCATTTCCCTGTTGTTTGTCCCATCCAAAAAATCGTTTCACATTCCTGTAGCACACGTCCTCAATAACTTCTTTTAAGTATTTCTCATCCGAAAAATATTCCCCCCGCTCTACCAGCTCCCCTAAATAGCTGCACAGCCCTCTCCTGTAAAGCTCGTGCCTGGGATAACTGAGGAAACTTCTGGAATCCGTGAGCATCCCCACTGACAGGCTGACCGCGTACAGGTTTCCGGCCGCATGAAACTGGCGTTCAATACCATACGGCTGGTCATTAAACCACCAGGGCGCTCCCAGCTGTACCTTTCCTCTAAAACTGCCATCGCAGAAACCGGCGGCCAGAACAGCAAAGGTTTCCAGTTTGGAAGGATCCAGGGGATAGAGAATGGTCTTTGGAAGCTCCCCTAACTCGGTCAGGCGGTTCAGCAGCGCTCCCACGGACTGAATAGCCGTGGAGTCATCGGTACAATCAAATCCTGTGGAGCGTCCGATTTCCCTCACCTTCCTGTGGTTGGCATCCTGATACGTGCCAATATGAAGCTGCATAACAAAGCCGTATTTGTTGTAAAGCTTTCCCATCTCCACCATAAAAGCAGATTTAAAACGATTTTGTTCTTTCCTGGTCAAAGCCTCACCCTTGGCGGCTTTCCGGTAAACCTCCTCCACCTGACTTACCGTATACTCCTCCCAAGTAAAATCCTCGATCCCATCATCGCTGACCGTTGTCCCAAAATCCCGGAAAAAGGACAGACGTTTTTCCAAAGCAGCGATCATATCCGTAAAACCGTGGATTTCCAGTCCCGCTGCTCCTGACAGCTGCTTTTGATATTCGGGAAAAACGGGATTCTCACAGTAAAACGCCTTGTCCGGACGGAAGGCCGTAATGATCTTTGGCCCTGTACATCCTTCCTCCCTTAGCTTAAAGTGGTATTCCAAGGTATCCACCGGATCCTCCGTGGTGCTGACAAGCTCCACATGTGAGCGCTCCATGCACCATCTTGGGGTCATGTGGTTTTCCCTGATAAAATCCTTTGTCCTCTTATAGATGTCCCGGGCGTTGTCTAAACTCAGGGGCTCATCTATGTCAAAGTACCGCTTTAATTCCAGGGCACACCAGATGTAAAGAGGGTTTCCCATAAGCCTGGGGAGGATCTCCGCGAATTTCATGTATTTTTCATAATAAGACGCTCCGCCGGTCACATAATACTCATCAATCCCAAATGTCCGCATAGCCCTCCATTTATAGTGGTCATGGGCCAGCCACATCTCGCCTATATCCTCAAATTCCTTATTTTCATATATCTCCTGCACCGCCAAGTGGCAGTGGTAGTCCACGATCGGAAGCGTCTCTGCATAAGTATGGTACAGATAGCTGCCTGTTTTATTTTTCAGAAACAGTTCCTCAGAAAAACAATGGTCCATGGTTTGCTCCTTCCTTCTTTTTAAAAACCAATAAGGGCTCCGCCGTCCACCGGAAGACATGTTCCCGAGACATAGCCGGCCGCATCGCTTGCCAAGAACACGGCAGCCATCCCAATGTCTGTTGGATCGCCGATCCGCTTCATGGGAATCCTTCCTATAATTTTGTTCCTCCTGGCCTCGTCATTGTCAGTAGCCTGGTGGTACATAGGTGTTTCAATCCAACCGGGAGCGATTGCATTGACCCGCACACCGTAAGCGCCGCCTTCAGCGGCCAACGTGTGCACCAGCCCCAGATAACCTGCCTTTGCCGTGGAATATCCCGCCACCTGGGGCTGGCCAATGTAACTGGTCATACTGGCCTGGAAAATAATGCTCCCTTTTCCCTGCTCCTTCATATGGCCGAAGAATGCTTTTGTCAGGGCGAAGGCCCCTACCAAATGGACATCCAGCACGCGTTTGTAGTCCTCCACAGTCATGTCCTCAATAAATTTCTTACAATGATTCCCTGCATTGTTTACCAGGATGGTGACTGGTCCCATTTCCCGGATGATCTGGTCTGCCAGTTCCGGGGCATGGCCCGTATCCGTTATATCATGGTGGTAAAACACGGCTTTTTCTCCCATTTCCTTTAAGGCGGACTGTCCTTCTTCCTTGGTCCTGCGGCTTAATACCGCCACCCTGGCACCCGCCTTTACCATACACTCAGCAATGGCAAGGCCTAATCCTGTGGTCCCTCCGGTTATTACCGCAGTGCGGCCTTTCAATGAAAATACATGTTCTGTCATCTCTCTCACCTCCCGCATGGTCTGATCACTTCTTTTTCCTGATATTTATAGGGGATGAAGTATTCCTTGTGTCCCAGTGCTTCACTTTTTGACTTATGCCCCGATGCAACTCCTGTAACAAGCTGCCTTAAATGCCCGGTCAGTGTTTCCATGGTACATGTCCCATCTAAAACCGGGCCTGCGTCAAAGTCCATGTCGCCCTCCATGCGCCGGTAAGTGTCTGAATTTCCCGTAAGCTTTATACACGGGGCCACGGCAGAGCCAATTACATTCCCCCTGCCCGTCACCAGGAGCACCAGGTGGCACCCGCAGGAGATCAGGTCCATCAGACCCTCGCTGTCATTGGGATTCGTGATCCCAAACTGCATCCAGTGAGGATCCGGGGTGGAGTCTAACAGCCAGAGTCCCGGCCTGGGAGGACATCCTCCCACCTTCAGCACTCCCTGGATAGGCCTGCTTCCGCTTTTGGCCACAGCTCCCATGCTCTTCTCCTCAATGGTAGACAGGCCGCCCATAAAATTTCCGGGGCTTACGGAATACTGACGGACGGACCGGCAGTATTCCAGCGCCTTGTCATAGGTGGCTGCCAGATCCTCTGCAGCCTCCCTCCCTGCCGCCCGGCCAACCAATATATGTTTAAGGCCCACCGCCTCCACGATCTCCTCAAAGACGGCCGTTCCTCCAGCATCCACCAGTTGGTCAAACAGCCTTCCAACCACTACATTTCCAGCCAGGCCGCTTGTGAAATCACTTCCGCCGCATTCAGCCCCAATGACCAGATCACCAAACCTCATAGGTTTTCTGGGAGTGTTCTCCATGGCCTTTTTCATATGTTTTACCAGTGCAAGGCCCTGGTCTATGGAGTTTTTTGTACCACCCTGGTCCTGAATAAACATCCAGGCAGCCTCCTTTTCTTCCTTTGCTGCAATGTCCGCCAGCCACTGAGGCTGTACATACTCACACCCCAGGCCTACGGCCAGTACCCCGCCGATGTTAGGATGACGGATCAGGGAAATGAGAAGGCGCACTGCGTACTCATTGTCAGTGCATCCTGAAAAACCCACCACCTCCGTCTCACTGTCATCTGCAAGCCTCACGATCTCTTTTGCCACAAAGGCTGAACATTCCACCGTGTAGATCACAAGAATTTTGTTGCGGATCCCTGCGGAACCGTTGGCGCGGACATATCCCATCCAGGTTTTATCTGCCATATCATGGCCTCCTACTCATACTTGATATCCTTAGGCGCCCCTGTGCGGACGTCCAAATGGCTGGAGCGTTCATCATATACACTGTGCATGTTATGCAGGTGGACCCATTTCCCCTGGCCGATGTCAGCCCCTGCCCTTCCGATACATACACCGTATTTAATGACCTCCTCTTCTGGGCCAATCGCCTTCAGGGATATTTTATGGCCCCGGGGGATCTCCTCTGTACACATTGTCCCGGGATCCGCTGCCTCACCCAGGATCCTGACCGGACCGGGCTTTAAGGTTTCCAGCGCTGTTGCCACATTATCCCTTGCATCAATCTTAAATGCACTCTGCATCATAAGCATCTCTCCATTCCTACAGGATGCCATACTTCTCAAAAGCAGCTGTAGCTGTCATTCCGCTCTCAATGGCCTTACGTACCACCTTTTCACCGGCAGCCTTTTCCAGGGCTTTTTCGATCACCTCATCAGCCACCTGTTTAGGAATGATAAGTACCCCGTCAACATCACCGAAGATCAGGTCGCCGTCATGGATTGTCACCTGGCCTATCTCAATGTCACAGCGGTAATCCACCACCTGGGTGCGGACGCTGGAATCCTGGGCATAACAGCCGCAGGAAAACACGGGCCAATCCTGTGACAGTACCTGAGGCGTATCCCTATGCCAGCCATTGACCACTGCTCCCACTGCCTTTCTGCACCTGGCTGTGGCAGTGAGCAATTCCCCCCAGTATGCACAGCGTTTACTGCCGCCCGCGGCAATATAGATCTCATTTTCCTCAAGCTGATCCAGCGCCTCGGTCAGAAAACCGAACGGCTTTTTCTGGGGACCATACACATCGATCATCAAAACCGTCATTGCTTTTCCCGCAACCTTCATATCTTCCCTCAAAGGACGTATATCCTGGGGAAGGAACTGGTGGTAATACCCCATATTATCCAGGATATCACCTACCACCGGTGTATAAAGTTTTTCCTTCATCAGCGCGAATTTCTCGCTCTCGTTATTCCATAGTTTCATTGTTTTACTCCTCTTTTCCCTTTTTTCTAATCGGACGATTATCAGAACCCAAACGCCAGCGCCCCGCCGTCAACTGCGAAATCCTGCCCTGTAATATATCCGGCGCTATCCGATACCAGATACTTTGCCATCTCCGCAATGTCCCTTGTGTCTCCGAATTTATGCACCGGCATCCTGGAAAGGATTTTTGCCTTGCGTTCCGCATCCATCACCTGCTGGCTCATCTTGGACGGAAACCAGCCGGGGGCAATGGAATTGACGTTGATATTATCACCGGACCACTCCACGGCCAGGCCCCTGGTCATGGACAACACCGCTCCCTTGCTGGTGCAGTATGGAACCACCTCAGAAAATCCCAGATGTGCTGCCATGGAGGTAATGTTCACAATCCTGCCCCTTCCAGCCGACTTCTTTAAGTAAGGGTAACATAGGCACGACAACTTGAAGATGCTGCTTACATTTACCTTCATGATACGTTCAAAATCGCTGTCATCGAAGTTCTCTGCCCTGCACTTCACAGTGATTCCTGCATTGTTAATAAGGAAATCGATTCCCTTATTTTCCCCAATTTTTTTTATCAGACTTTCCATCTCACCATAATCGCTGACATCAGCTGCCACATGAATGACACCCTCATGGCTTTTTTCTGCATCCTTTGGCTGTCCTGTCCTACTTACGGCATATACGGTTGCACCCGCCTCAGCCAGCGTGTTTGCAATTGTAAAGCCGATTCCGCTGGAGCCGCCTGTTACGATTCCCGATCTGCCTGTTAAATCCATATGTATGTTACCTCCGATTGTTTATATTATGTGAAACGTTTCCCCTCTTATGGTTTTCATAATACTACTGAACCTGACGAATGTCAAGATTCTTTCGCAAATTACTTGAAATACAAAAAAGGGGGCTGTCGGGAAATGGATCGTTCCGAACAGGGACTTTGTCCATTCCTTCAATCACAAACATCCGGGCATTTCCGAGATTGTATTTGGGGCCATATCCGTTTTCAAGCAAAAATGTATTATACTTTGTGTAAAGAGCATCGATCGTGTCCAGCAGACCGGCAAGATGATAATTGAGACTGCCCCGCCAAATGAACGTATATCTGTTCGCGTTTGCTTCAATCTTTGTTCCATCGATGTAAAGCTCTTTCAGCGAGATAAGGCCTTCCTTTTCCAGACGGCGCATGAACTGGTAATTCAGTTCATCCAGGACTTCTCCCGTTCAGTTTTTTTCCTTTAAAAAAACATCTCTCCGGGGCTTCTGCCCTTTGGTCAGCCAGATAAAGGCGAGATCTCTAAAAGTCATTGAAGAAAACAGGACACGGAAACTGCAGAAGAACCTGATGCAGATTGCACAGGGAGAAGACATCGGATTCGTTTATGGGAAAGGTAAGCATAAACCGGAGATCCAGAAGCTTTACGAGGAACCGGAAGAATGCGGGACTCGTCTGATGGAGTATAAGGAATGCTTTGAGATCATGGGGAAAGGCCGCAACAGCTATTCCAAAACAGACATGGAAACAACCTTCATGCGGACAAGAGTCCCATACAAATATCCAGAGTGAAGAAGAGATTCTGAAACGTCATCCCCGTTCGGTCCAGACAGAGGGACATTTTGGAGATATCAAGGAGAATGAAAACTTCCGGCGTTTTAACTACCGATCAGAGGAAAAAGTATATAAAGAGTTCATGTTGTATGCGATAGGCAGAAATATGATGAAATACCACCAATTTTCACACCATGAAATCGAAAAATATGAAGGGAAAAAGGAAGAGACAGTCCCGTAGAGAATTTTGCCTTAGAAAAGGCCCGAATTCTCTGGGATTGTCTCTTTCCGTCATGTTAGGGGTTAAAAGTCGGTATTAGCCGGTGGGGGGGGGGGGGGGGGGGGGGGGGGGGGGGGGGGGGGGGGGGGGCGGGGGGTGGGGGGGGGGGGGGGGGGGTGTGGGGGGGGGGGGGGGGGT
>NZ_JBEPLZ010000044.1:0-22083 GCF_040545455.1 Enterocloster citroniae
ATATCCTGGCGGTCTTATTTTGATACCCACTTTTCAACCTGTATAAATTTTTCAATGTTCTTTAAAATTTAGCTTGACTTTTTATTTGCAGGCTTTTTTTGATAGCGTACTCCGGAAATTTCCTGGTACTCAGATTTCTGTGCGGCCGGCAAAAAACCAGCTGCAAAGACGGGCGCCGGGGAGACTCCGAGAGTGCATGATAATATATTTGTTTTAACCCTTAATGCCTGAAGCTGCCACACCCTCTATGAAATCCTTCTGTCTTGTAAAGAACAGGATCAGGGAGGGGATGATCGAAAGCAGCGACATGGCAAATAATTCTCCCCATTTGATCTCCCACTGATCAACCAGCATCCGAAGGCCAAGTCCTACTGTAAATTTGGCCGGTGTGCTTAAATAGAGCATCTGTGAGTAGAAATCGTCCCAGCTCCAGATAAAAGCATAGATCGCCACGGTTGTCAGCGGTGCCTTTAGCAGGGGTAAAATGATCTGGGAATAGATACAAAATGTTGATGCCCCGTCACATTTGGCCGACTCATCCAGCTCCCTGGGAATCCCCCTGATAAATTGGATCAGCAGGAAGATAAAGAAGGCGCCTCCACCCAGGCAATAGGGAAGGATCAGCGGCACATAAGTGTTGACAAGGTGCAGTTTGTTATACATGATATACTGTGAGACAACGGTCACCTGGGAGGGCAGCATCAAGGTCATCATGACAACGGAAAACCAAAAGTTTTTAAACTTAAATTCCATCCGGCCAAAAGCAAAGGCCACCAGGCTTCCGGAGGTCACTGCCCCCACCACATTGATCGACACAATGAACATGGTATTAAGGAACAATCTGCCAAAGGTCAGGCTGTTTGTCATCTGCCATCCCTTTATGTAATTGCTCAGTGTCCAGTTTACCGGCAGGAAATTACGGGACCCAAGCTCATTTAAAGGCTTAAAGGTTGCAAAAAACCACCATAAGATTGGAAATACCATGATCGCTGAGAGGAGGATCAGATCGATATGACTGACCCAATGGTTTTTATGCTTTTTCTGTTTTAAATCATTTTTCTCCACTGCAAATATCCTCCTCTCTAATTTTCATAAAACACCCAGAACTTTTGACCGATAAACATAACTGCCGTGAAACAGCCAACGATCCCAAGAAGTATCCATGCCATTCCGGCCGCATAACCCATCTGATAGGATGTAAACGCCTTTTCGTAAAGCATCAGCGCATATAGATATGTAGCATTGGCCGGGCCTCCCTTTGTGATCAGGAAAGCGGAGTTAAATTGCTGGAAAGCTCCGATCAATCCATATATCAGATTGAAGAAAATGACCGGCGAGATCATTGGCAGCGTGATCTTAAAAAACTTGTGTACCGTTCCGGCTCCATCCATGCCGGCCGCCTCATACAAACTGTTGGGTATGGCCTTCAGACCTGCCAGGAAAATGATCATGCTGGATCCAAACTGCCACACGTTCAATAAGACAATGGTTGTCAGCGCATACTTTGGACTGGTGAGCCATTTTACAGCTTCTATCCCAAAAATCCCCAGGATCGTGTTGATATATCCGTCTATGCCGAAAATATTTCTCCAGAGGACCGCTACCGCTACCGAGCCGCCTAACAGGGACGGCAGATAGATAAAGGTCCTGTACAGGTTCATCCCCCTTACGGCCTTATTCAGACGGGTTGCTACAAATAACGCAAAGACCAGTTTGAGAGGCACTGCCATGAGCACAAAACGAAACGTGGTAAACAGCGCTTTTGAAAACCCTCTGTCTCTTGTAAACATTTTGATATAATTTTTCAGGCCCACCCATTCCGGAGCCGTAAACATCGAGTAATCTGTAAAAGATAAATAAAAGCTATAGACCATCGGCCAGGCGGTTAGGATCAGGAATCCCAGCAGCCAGGGAAGCATATATAAGTAACCTTCCCAATCTTTCTTCCATCGTTTCCTGCGTGCTTCTTTGCTGATAACCTCTTTGCAGTTTCCATTTTTCACTTGATCCCCACCCTTTATTTTTAATTCATTTCCTTTTCAATCGCTTCCATCAGACCCATCATATATCCGGTGGCAAACAAGTTCCCGTTGGTCCCGTATCCCTGCTCCCCCACCGTGTCCAAATACATTGTGGGCACATGATCCGGACGGATCACCCCGTCAAATCCAATGTCGTAATAAGTTTTCATTGCCGTATACATGTCTGTTTTGCCAGTGTGGTGGAATTCCTCCCGAAAATGTCCGGGGCCGCCGGTCAAGTCTCTGAAATGTGCAAAAAATATCTTGTTCTGGGTTCCAAAATGCCGGATCGAATCAATGACATCTTCTCCCATGGCGGCAAAGGAACCCTGGCAAAGGGTAATTCCGTTGTATTCACTGGGCGCCAGATCAATTGCTCTCTGCATGGCGTTGACGCTGGTCAGGATCCGCTCAATGCCGCCAATATTGTCAACAGGCGGATCGTCCGGATGAAGCGCTAACTGGACACGGTATTTTTCAGCCCAGGGAACTACCTTCTTGAGAAAGTACTCCAAATTACTCCATAAACGATCCTGAGAAACGCGGCCTAGCTCTGTAATAGGACAGACCGGGATCAGATCATTGTCAAAGCCGGTAACCGTAGCTCCTCCATCCAGCTTGATATTTGTATCAGTGCGAAACCACCCCCACACAGGCATCCAGTTATAACAAACCGTTTTTATCCCAAGTTCAGACATATTCTTTAACAAGAGAATGAAGTGTTCAATGGCTTCATCACGCCCCTCTGATCCCAGCTTAACCTCATCCAGAAATCCAACACCTTCTACAACAGAAAATTCCAGCCCAAAACTCTCCATGGAAAGCTTTGTTTTTAAGAGCGGCATATAATCCCATTCATGGATGTAACGGGAAAAGCCGCCCGCCCATCCGGCACTGGTCACAGCGCAGCGCACCCCCAGCTGCTGAGCATGATGTTGTAAGATTTCATGTTTCGGATTAAAAAATGCATATCCAAGTTTCATTCCCCGCACCTCCATTTCAACGCCCCTTAAACGGATGCATTATTTTTGCACTATTGCATATTTACATTATCTATTATGCATTATCTATTATTTTTTGTCAATATCAATATGTCATTTTTTACATTTTTTATTTTTTGCGTGATTGTATTGTTTTTTTGCACTATTGTTTTTGATTTTATATTATATTATTGGATGATATGTTAAATTACATTTTTCGTAACAATTGTGCAATATTGCATATTTTGTGAAATGCACTATTGCAAAATATGGTTGTACATTGTTTCAATTTATGATATGCTTAGAAAATAAGAGAAATTCAAATCCAGGAGGTTTGTTAGAAAACTTTATGAAAGAGAGACGTGTTACCATTACAAGCATAGCCACAGAACTGGGATTATCGAGAAATACAGTTTCAATGGCGCTTAGAAATGATCCAAGAGTCGCTGAAGAAACCCGGCAGAGAATCACTAATTATGTGCGCTCTTCAGGATATACAAAATTCACAGACAAAACCAGCCGCGAAGAAGCACCTGACCGTCCTCTGCGCATCCTTGCCTTACGGCGCCCGGACAGTTCCCCTTATTGGGATCGGATCTTAAATGGTCTTTCCGAAGAAGCCTCTCTTTACAATTGCAACATCAGTATTGCTGTCGTCACCCAAAAGAATATAGATGAACTGCAGCTGCCCTATTCTCCTAATGACGAGATTGACGCCTGCTTCTTTCTTCATAAATTTGGAACTGCTTATACACAGAAGGTGCTGAAAAAAAAGATGTACAGTATTTTTCTTGACCGTGAAGTATATACGGCATTAGAGCCAACCATGGGGGATGTGATCAAAAGCGAGAGCAGACGGGCTACCATGGAATTAACTCTAAGCCTGATCCGCCAGGGAATGACAAGGATCGCCTACTTAAACCCCTTTCATGTGGACGGCGAAAGCTTTTGTGACCGCTTTGACGGATACCGCGATGCGATGACGATCTCTAACCTGCCCCTGGAACCCCAGCTGATCACCACGCCGTCGCCGTTCCCATTGATGTCTTCAGCGGTACGCAGCGCATTTGAGCAGCTGATGATCGATCCTCCCCAGGCGGTTGTCTGCGTAAACGACATCAGCGCCATGTGTCTGTCGGAAATGATCATAAAAGAAGGCCTTCGGATCCCCCAGGATATCGCGATCACAGGCTTTGACAATGATGAGGCAAACTCGTTCCAGCCGTTTTTCACAACCGTTGACTGCCATGCGCATCTATTGGGAAAACGTATGATCCACCAGCTTTTGTGGCGCATCAAGCATCCTGATGCCCCTTATGAAACGATCACCGTTCAGGGAGAGATCATCTACCGTGCTTCCTCCCAGCGGAACGTACAATCAAACATTTTCTGAAAAGCAATATGTGGAAGAAAAATGTGAAGAAAAAAAGCCCCAGGGTATCAAATGATTCCCTTGGGGCTTTCTCTGTCGTATGTCAGGAGTTCACCGAGGTGAGGACAGCCTTTTCCGGCCGCATAAACTTTAGTTCCCGGTACTCCACTCCGGTGGGACTCAGGGCTGACCTGAAGTTTTCAGGATCCTCCGTATTTTCCCCAAACATTCCATAATGGCATGGGATGGCTGTCTTTACGCCGATCTCCTGCGCCAGCCTGGCGGCGGACCTGTAATCCATGTTTCCCAGTTTCCCATTGATGCAGACGATCATGGCGTCCGGCGCATATGATTTGATTTCTGTGAGTTTTTCCGTATACTCCGTGTCCCCGGTGATGTACAGACCGCCTGTGTCATTTCCCTTGTCCTGAAACAAAAGCCCGATGCTGTCCCGGGTATGGCATGCATAAGCTGCCCTCAGGGTGATCCTGCCGCCGACCACGGTCTGCTGGTATCGCTCCAGCCGGGTGTTGTTATGGATACCGCATTCCTCCAGCTTCCCGATGCAGGAGCCGGGTCCCATAAAGGTGATGGGCCTGTGGGCCAGGCGACATATGGATACCTGGTCAAAATGATCCAGATGGTCATGGGTGAACAGGATATAGTCCACATCCAATTCTTCCGGCTTAACAGGGACCGGCACCATCCGTTTCATTCCTTCTATCTCCTCAACCGTGTTGGACAGATAGGGATCAATGCACACTCTGCAGCACCCAAAATCCAGGATATATCCGGCCTGCCCCAGCCAGGTGATCTCAAATTCCATTTCTTCGCCTCCCTTTCCTACCAGTTGTGGACCGCCCCTTCCCTGTCTCTCAGGGTGGGAAGAAACTTAGGCTTGTAAGTGTATTCCCTAGCAGCGTCCTCATCCACCTCCACCCCCAGTCCCGGTGTATCCCTAATGGTGATGAATCCATTTTCATACCGGACATTGGTATGGAAGACCTGGTCCAACTCTTCATTGTGGTCCACCCACTCCTGTATGCCGAAATTGGGTATTGCGAAATCCACATGAGCCAGGGCTGCATGGGCCAGAGGTGAGATATCACTGGGTCCGTGGAAGGCGATCTTAACTCCATGGTTCTCCGCCACTGCCGCTGTCTTCATGGACGGGGTGATCCCTCCGTAGTGGCTGATATCCAGCCTGAGGTAATCAATGAGATTCCTTTCAATGGGAATCAGGCAGTCCTTCATACTGTTATAAAGCTCTCCCATGGCAATGGGAGTCACACTGTGCCCGCGGATAAGCTCCAGTCCCTGGACATTGACCGGCTCCACAGGGTCCTCTAAGAAGAACAGGCCGAACCGCTCCAGCTGTTTGGCGGCAGCCGCCGCCTGGATCGGCGTAAAACGCTCATGGCTGTCATGGATCAGACCAATACTGCCGCCAAATGTGTCCCTGAGATAGGATGTGACCCGGATCAGGTCATGACCGTATTCCTCCGTGTCCCATACCTCCGGCTTTCCAATGTTCCCCTCTGTGACTTCGATCCGTCTCCCCAGGCTGATATCCTGATGGGGTTGGTTAAAATAAAGCCCCTCCTGACGGCTGTCTTTGGTGTCAAAGCTATACCTGAAGCAGGTGCATCCGTCCTCCATCCGCTGCCGGATCCTGTCAGCCAGATCTTCCTTTGTGTGTCCATGGACATGGAAATAGGCCCTCAGCCTGTCCCGGCACCTCCCCCCCAGAAGCTGATACAAGGGCGCGCCATACCGCTTACCCTTGATATCCCACAGCGCCATGTCGATACCCGCCAAGGCGGTCATCAGTACAGGGCCGCCTCTCCAATACGTTCCCCGGTACACCAGCTCCCATATGTCTGTGATACGCTCCGCATCCATACCCACCAGATATTTGGACAGATGGCTGTCAAGGGCTTCCTTAACCGACAGCTCCCTGCCGTTAAGGGTTGCATCCCCATATCCTGTCACACCGTCTTCGGTTGTGATCTTCACGATCAGATAGTTCCTTCCCGGACATGTTAGGATCGTCTCCATACTTTTAATCAACATTCCTATCCTCCTTTGGTCCCTGGTGTACTCTCAGAGTCTCCTGGCACTCAGATTTGCGAGATGATTTTTTGTAGAGTACACCCTGTCATCCCAGGGACTGGAACCATTGGTTCATGGGTCCCTGTTTTCCGTGAAGCGCCACCAATGTCTCCATATCAAGAGCGCCCGGTTCCGGCAGCAGAGAGGTCAGCCCTCCGTCCACCACAATATCGCTTCCCGTCACAAACCGCGCCTCCTCCGATGCCAGATAGACCGCGGTATATCCAATATCCCTTGGCTCCCCTATCATATGCAGGGGCTGGTTGCACTCCATACCCAAAAGATGTACATCCCTGAATTTCTCCACATATTCATCATAAATCTCCTGACCGTATCTGGATAATACCCAGTGGCCCACCTTTACCTGGATCGCCCCTGGTGAGATACAGTTGACGCGGATATTATAAGGGGCCAGTTCAACGGCCAGGGCTTTGGTCATCATCTTAACCGCACCTTTGGCCGCACAGTATGCGGTCTCATTGGCCAGCCCCAGATGGCCTCTGACAGAGGATATGTTAATGATACTGCCCCTGTTTCCCTCTTTCATATACGGAACCGCGAACCTGGCCCCATACCAGTAGCCTCTTACATTGGTCTCCATAATGGCCTCATACCGCTTTTCCGCCTCCTCATCCTCGTCATCCACAGCATATCCAAACATGGGATATCCCGCATTATTGACCAGTATGTCAATGGCTCCATAGGCATCGCAGGCGGTCTTCACCATGTTTTTCATACTCTCCCTGCTGCGTACATCCGTGCTGACGCAGATACTTTCTCCCCCCTGCCTGCTGATGGACTGCCGCAGCTGCTCCATCTCCTCCATACTTCTGGCAGCCAACACCACCCTGGCCCCCTCCGCTGCAAACATGGACGCGATTTCCGCACCGATCCCCCTGCTTGCGCCTGTAACAATTGCCACCTTATCCTTCAGTCTCATACTGCCTCCTGTGTTCTTTTTACTGCGTTTATAAACATGTCTTTTATGCCGGAGATATCCACCAGGTCAGTGGCCATATCAGAGGGCTCGGTTACGATCAGCACCGGATTGGCTTTCTCTCCCGGACAGGTGAACTCACCGTGAAGCACGCCGGGATTGATGGCAAAACAGCTGAACCCGGGATGATCATATAGCATCTCCACGATCATAAAGTCCGATTCCTTAAGCTCCCTCCGGTCCCGCTTTTTAACAAAATCAGCCAGCCCGTCAAAGGCAAATGCGATATATAAGGGTTTTGTATCCCTGCCGGACAAAAGAAACACCTCTTCATGGGCCGGATGATGGTGAAACATGGAAGGCCATAAAAGGTTCATCCCCACATTGATCAATTTATTCCCCCCATGATCATTGCATTCCAAAACAACCTCCACCTGTGCCCTGTCATCAGCCATGGCATACAGGTCATTCCCGCTCCTCACAGAGGAGATAAGCCCCTTACCTTCCAGATAGTTCCATACCTTTTCATTCATTTTACATATTTGTATCATTTTTACCCCTCTGCCCCGGTCGCAGCCATCATGATCGCGTTTTCACTTACATTGGTCCTGTTAAGCTCAGCCGTGATCGTACCTTTGGTCATCACCAGAAAGCGGTCGCACATCTCGATCAGCTCCGTAAGTTCAGATGATATCATGATGATTCCGATCCCCTTTGCCGCCAGCCCGGATATGGTTTTGTATATTTCCACCTTTGCCCCCACATCGATCCCCCTAGTGGGCTCATCTAATATAAGGATTCTTGGATTTGTGCTCAGGCATTTTGCCAGAACCACCTTTTGCTGGTTCCCTCCGCTTAAGTTCAGCACCTTGGTATCAATGGATCCTGCCTTGATATTCAGGCTTCCCTTCATCTCCTGGGCATGCTTTTTTTCCTTGGATCTGTTGATCAGGCCCTTCCTGGAGATATTCTTCAGGCTGGCGATGGATATGTTTTCCTTAATGGATGCCATGGCTATAATTCCATCCTTTTTCCTGTCCTCTGTCACCAGGCCAATCCCATACTGCATGGCGGTGCGGGGAGAATCGATCCTTACCTCTTTTCCGTCCATGTATACAGTCTTGCTGTATTTTCCTTTATAGGACCCGAAAATGGCGTTGACCAGTTCACTTCTCCCAGCGCCCACAAGCCCTGAAAGGCCTAGTATCTCCCCCTCCCGCACAGAAAAGCTGACTCCGTTCACAATGTTCTTCTGCCTGTTATAGGGATGCTGGACCACCACATTTTCCACCCTCATGATCTCCTTCCCGATTTTCACGGTTTCCTTGGGATACATATTTTCAATCTTGCGGCCGATCATCTTTTCCACAACCGCCCTGTAATCAAACTCTGAGCGGTCAAATCCCCCTTGTGTCTCCCCGTCCTTTAATACGGTGATCTTGTCCGCCACATCAAACACCTCATTGAGACGGTGGGATATGTAAATACAGGAAATATTGTCCTTCTTCAGCTCCAGGAGGATCTTTAGAAGGTTATCAGTCTCTTTCAGCGTCAGGGTGGATGTGGGTTCGTCCAAAACCAGCACCTTGGGCTTTTTCCTGATCGCTTTGGCGATCAGGACCAGCTGCTGCTCACTTGCGCTTAAATTGCGCATAGTCTCCCTCACCGGAACATCCAGGCCCACTTTTGCAAGGGCTGCCTCCGCCTCCCTGTAGATCCGTTTCCAGTCCACGGTGCCATTCTGTTTTTTATAATAGCTTCCTATAAATATGTTCTCCCCGATGTTCATATCCAGCATGCAGCTGATCTCCTGATATATCATCTCAACACCGCATCCGGAGGAATCAGACGGGCTGTTAAACTTTTTTTCTTCTCCGTCAATAAAGATCTGCCCGCTGTAGGAGGTACAGGGATATGCCCCGCTTAACACCTTCATAAGCGTGGACTTACCTGCGCCGTTTTCACCAACCAAGGCATGTATCTCACCGGCCCTTACCCGGATATTGACATTGCTTAGCGCCTTTACTCCCGGAAATTCTTTTGTGATATTTTTCATCTCTAAAACATAATCATTCATGGACCAGTCTCCTACGCTCCGTATTGCCGCACATGATCTGCGGCAATACGGATGAATCAATTTTCCGAATCTATTTCCTGTCTCTGTCAAGTTTGACTTTTTATCCTTACTTCTGTATAATTGGATTTGGTATAGGCCCATTCATTCCGCACTGTTTCCCCAAACATGACGATGGATCAACGGTCTATACCTTTTTAATTTCATCTTTCTGTCTCCACTCCATCCTGTCTCCTATCTTGCAGCGTCCACTTCCGGATAATCAGAATCGTGTTCGTATGTATCCACATTTTCAGCTGTTACAATGGTCACGCCGGAGTCCACAGATGAGGGAACTTCCTCTCCCAGTATGGCCTTATAGCAAAGCTCCGCTCCCAGATAACCCATCTCAAAGAAGTCCTGGGCAGCCACTGCATACACCTGTCCTTTGCGCACCGCATCCAGGTTCATATCCGTATCATCCATACACACTGCAACCACCTGATCCGTAACCCCCAGTTCCTCAAGAGCCTTGCCAACCCCCGGAGTGCCTCCGCTCTCTCCGCTGAAAATTGCATTGATGTCCGGATTTGCTTTGATCATAGTGGTGACTTTATCCAATGACTGAACAGGGTCCGCATTATCCGCCTGTTTGTCAACGATCTCATACTCGATCCCATTTTCCTTCATGTAGGCTTCTGCGCCCTCAAGCTGGGAAATCTGGTTGGCTGCGTCAATGTTGCTCATGAGAACGCCCATGACCACCTTCTTGTCCTTGCCCAGCTTTTCCACAATTGCCTCCATCTGGGAACGCCCGCAGGCATATGGATCCATACCCACAAATGCAGTTCTCTGGTCCTCACTGTCCGCATCCACACATACGGTAGTGACCACAATGCCGCTGTCCTGCGCCTTCCCAAGTACATTGGTAAATGCAGTGGGTGAGAATGGGCAGCATACGATTCCGTCAGGTGCCGCCGCAATGGTGTTCTCAATGGCTTCCACGGTCTTCTCAACCGAGTGGTCATCCGCCCCCGTCCACACGGCCTCAAATCCCAGATCCTTTCCGGCAGCCTCAAAGCCCTCCTTTGCGATCAGCCATACAGGGTCGTTTACCTTTGGGCAGTCGAACATGATCTTGATCTTCCGGTCCGGAGCCGCTGCCGCCGCTTCAGTCTTTGCCTCGGCGCCTCCTGCTGCAGATCCTGCCGCCGTTGCTAAGGCCCCCGCCGCCGTTGTTCCTGCTCCTGCCCCGCTGTCAGCCTTTGAAGCTCCACATCCTGCCAGTGACGCTGATACCATTGCCGCGCATAATAAGTAACTTACACTCTTCTTAAACATCTTTACCCTCCCATTTTCATTGTTTGTAACTGTTCAGGGCGGCTCATCTTCTTGACCGGAAAAGCCGGTCAAGAAGCATCGGATGTCCATCCGATGTGAAAATGGATGCAAAAACGGACTTATAAGCAAGCTTAACGCCCGCTTTTGCACCCATTTTCCCGCCGTCCTGAACTGTTACGTTTGTTTTTTTATTCCCATAACAAAAAGCGTTTCCTTTAAAAGCTTTCCCTGCTCCTCCTTTCCCCTGATTTCTCTGCGGTCTTTCCATGACTTTATATCACTTTACATCCAGACCTGCCCGCCTTTTGCTAATAAGATCAATGGCTACCGACAATACGATAATTGCTCCGATGGCTATGTTCTGCCAGTACACGGATACATTCATAATGATCATTCCATTGGATATGACCGACATCAGCGCTGCCCCCAGTACGGTCCCCAGCACGGTTCCGGAACCTCCCAGCATACTTGTCCCTCCAATGATGGCGGACGCGATCACAGTCATCTCCCACCCCTGCCCCAGGGAAGTCTGGCCTGATTCGATACGTGAAGTCATGATAACCCCTGCTGCCGCTGCCGCCAGACTGCTGAGCAGATAAATCATGATCTTGATCCTGGTCACATTAATCCCCGACAGCCTTGCGGTCTCCTCATTTCCCCCGATCGCATACACGGACCTGCCAAAGGTGGTGTTTTTTAATATGAAGTCCAGAACAAATGCAACAATGATGACAAAAAACACAGATCCCGGCACGCCAAACACGGTCCCGTTTCCAATCACGGAAAACTGTTCCGGCAGCGGATACACAGGCACACCCTTTGTCAGGCCGTTACAGATTCCCCTTGCTATGTACATGGTGCCCAGGGTAACAATAAATGCAGGCATCCTTACCAGAACGATAAGGGTTCCGTTAAACAGCCCCACCAGAGATGCGACCACCATGGACGCAACCACTGCAACAGGAATCGGAAGCCCCATTTTGAGAAACATGGCAACCGCGATCCCGCTGACGCCTATAACAGAACCCACGGACAGGTCCATACCGCCCACGATGATCACCATTGTCATGAATATGGCAATGATCACCACATAAGATGTCTGCCTGGCCAGGTTGATAAGGTTACTGGCCGAGTAAAATGCCGGATTTGCAATGCTTATGACTGCGCACAGCAGCACCAGCGCCCCCAATACCCCAATTTCATTAAACCGTTTTCCTTTGCTCTTTTTTCCCTCTGATCTCATTACACCCTCCTCAAATATCCCAATCCTGAATGTCTTTGTCTATGTTCTCGCAAAGCCTGATATCAATACTGGTGGTATATGTATCTGATCTGACCTCTTTATCCCCAATGATAAGGTCGCTTAATATCTTCAGCGCCATGTACCCCTGCTTTTCCGGGTCCTGACAGATAACTGCATCAATGACCCCCTTTTTCACATAGTCAGTGACAAATGCAGAATTATCATAACATATGATCTTAATATCCCTGCCCAGGTTCTTCACCTCCACAGCCTTGGCAACTCCTTTAATCCCATATCCGGCTATGAAAATGCCGTTGATCCTGTCATTGCCCTCCAATGCCTTTAAGGTCTCCCTGAATGCTATCTCGTCATTTTCCTCCACCTCCAATACGCCGGCCAGACTGATCCCGGGATACTCCTCTTTGATCTTGGACTCAAACCCATTCAGCCTCTGCATATGGGCCATAATATACCGGTAGCCTATGGTCACCAAAAACTCCCCTTTTTTCCCGGTGAACTTAGCCAGCAGCTCCGCAGCCACCCGCGCGCTTTTTTCATGGCAGAACCCCACAAAGCAGTCCCGATAACCGCGGCTGATATCCGTGCTGCAGGTCACGATCCTGTGGCCGGATTCTCTGAGTTTTACAAGCTTATCAATTACAACCGGGGAATTGATCGCGTTTAAGGCAATCCCTGCAACCCCCATATCACTCATTCTGTCTAATAGCTCCACCATCTCCTTTTCTTCATGGGTATTCATGCAGAAAATGTGGGTCGTGATACCATACTCATTCAGGGCATCCCGCATCTGTTCCGCTCCCCTTTTCAATTCCTCAAAAAACGGATTGGTAATGGGTTCAATAATGAATCCAAGCTGCATGTTCTTATTCCTCAGCACCAGCGCTTTTCCAAGGCGGTTGGGTTTGTAATCCAGAGATTCTGCAATTGCCATGATCCGTTCCCGCGTCTTTGCACTGACCCCCGGCTTGTTGTTAAGCGCCCGGTCAACGGTTCCGATGGAGGTATTAGCCATTTTCGCAATATCTTTCATAGTCGTCATAGTGCTCATCCCTCATTTCCATTTGTTTATTGTGAACGATTACGTTATATTCTCCTATGTATACCTGAAAGACATGGTCATTAATCCACTTTTTACCATGATTTTCATCTTATATTTTCGTGAACGTTCACGTTTTATGTCTTTAACATATCATTTTTCTTGGTCATTGTCAACATTAATTTGTTTATTTTCGTCTTATTTATAACATTTTTGTCATATTCAGGTTGTTTTAAAAGTATGTAAACGTTATTTGCTTATAGATTTACCTGTTTTTATCCCTGCCCATGAGTAAGATATACAAAAACATGCACCGGCTTTGATCAGCGGCGCATGTTCTGTGTACATTATGTGTTTTATGTGTTTTATATGTTTTATGTGTTCCGTGTATTTTGTTTCCGGTGCTTATCTATCCGTCCATTGCAGGGATTCCGCCAGGCGTTCAAATGCTTCCATATCCTCCTGGCTTTCTATCATAAAAGACCGTTCCAATTCAATGAACCGTTCATTTTCCTGATCCGGGATAAAATACCGGAACATTGTGGACTTGATGGTCATCAGCCCGTCCTCCGTCTTAAAGACCAGCTTCATTGCCTTCTGCCCGTCAAAATCCATGTCCTCTGCTTTTTCCAGGCAAAACTCATTCCCCCGTTTCAGGCCGTATTGCTCAATGGTGCGGTCGTACATTTCCAGCATCCACTGGCCAAAATCAGCGGCATTTCCCTGATCACTGTAAAATTGCCACATTTCCATTGGAGTTTCCCCTATGTAAACACCGTAGCGTTCGTTTCCATCTCCGTCATAGCATATGAGTCCCACACGCTGGTCATTATCATTTATCTCATAGTGATCCCCGGGCCCGCTGCCCTTGGACAGGTCAAGACAGAATCCGTATTCCGTGTGATAAAAGGTGGTTCCGTCAATATAGGCCCGGCCCATGGCGTCCTGATTGGGGTCATAAGATCCTCCATAGTCTGCAAAATCCGCCTGTGTCCCGCTGCTTCCGTTCCAGTCCCAATCCCAGGGAACCATATCCACAAAATCATCGCCATGCTGGAAAAAAACAGTTACATCTTCATCGATCACCTTTATGTCCGGACCGCTGTAAAAGGAAAGGGTTCCCAGGTATGGGTAATTTGTCCTGCAGTCTGAAAAAAGAAGCAGGCCGCCTGCAAAGGATTCACATTGAACCACATTTTCCAGGAATAGTTTGGAGGAACCGGCTGTGGTGATGCGCATAAGATCCGGCGCAGACCGCTCCTTTGCGCAAAATGCAAAATATTCCCCCTGGCCTGTTTTAAGAAGGCCTTCAGTGGAAAAGTTCTCCAGTACCTTAACTCCATCACAGTACAGATCCTGAGAGGTGTTATAGTCTGTGTAAAATACAGATTCCTGTTCCTCTCTTACAAGATCCAGCTCCGTGCCGTTGGCGATGCACTTGGGGGACTGTCCCGGCAGGCCGCCCTTTAAATCAAATTCATAGATCCAGCTCTGTTGGGCCTGGTATGAATCATCCATTTTGGTCAGAGAGAGATAGACGGCATCCTCACTCCCCGCCAAATACCAGTCATAATCATTCACCCAGTTGTCCCTAATGTCCGGGACCGCAAACTCTGACACAATACCGTCAGTTGCTGCAAACAACCGGCTCTTGCCACTCCCGTTTATATGGTAGAGGATCATAGCTTCCCCAGCCAGCCAATGTGGTTTCTCTATGAACTCCCAGACCATGGATACCTGGTCGGACAAAAGCTTCTTTTCCCCCTCTTTATAATAGTACAGGGAATTGATTCCATCCTCCCCATAGACCGAGTAATAAACACGGTCCGAACCGGAGTCCAGGTAATAGCTGCCGGCCCTGTCTGCTTTGGAAAGGATTTCCTCAACCGTTCCATCCTTATTTATCTTATCCATTTCAAAATAACACAGGTCCCCGTCCTCCTGAAACCCGGACATATAAATATTACTGCAGTCCCCATTTACCCCAGCAACCTGCACATCATCAGCCAGAAATTCCTCTTTACCGTCCCTGTACCTGTAAAGCCTTTCCTTTCCATGCTCCCCTTTCCGTGTAAAGCAGATGACAGCCCCGTCCTCTGAAGGATAAAAATTATACACATCTTCAACTTCCAGGCAGCTGCCTGTCTGGGGCGTGTAGGAATACAGGTCATACTTTTGTTCAGAAATATCATACGGTTTCCGGGATGACAAAGCCTGACCTGCCTGCTGTTTTAAATCCACCTTAACCGGTACCTGGTATAATAGCCGGTTCCTGCACATTACAATGTATGCATATCCGTCATATAATACCTTTGCCGTCCCATCCCTGTCATTGACAGCAATCAGCTTCTCATCCACACTGAAATTTTCAGATTCCATCTCAAAGTTGAATATGAGAAAGCTTCCATCTTCGGATATCTTAACATCATAATAATCCTTCAGGTTTGCGCAGGGGCCCGCGCCCTTCATGACCACGGACGGGTTCTTTCCCTCATCCATTACCTTGTTCACATCCGCTCTCATAAGATCTGTGTTCTTTATGTAATAGACATAGGCCGGGGCGGTTTTCTGATCCCATGTGTCCTGATTTTGTGCCTTCTGATCCCGTTCTTCCTGCCCTGCTGCTGCGCTGTCCTCTGTTCCGTTTTGTCCTCCACTCCCATTTCCCTGGTTTGTCCCGGTCCCGCTCTGGTTTGCGGACGGAGCCGTACATCCCCCCAAAGACATTACCGCTGCCATTACAGCACAGATAGACAACACTATAGCTGTTCTTTTTCTATCCCTTCTCTTCCCCATAGGTTTCCTCCTGATTCCTTGGAATTTTTGGTGACCTGTCTTTATTATATCTTAATTTTTAAAAACTTTGTTGAAAATAATTTTATATCAGGATAAAGTGGATTTGCGGAAGACAGCAGACGAAAATCAAAAGGAGATGATTGATATGAACAGAAATGTATGGGAGCAGCTCCCCGACCTGATCCAAAAAGAATATGATAATATCCGCGGCCTGGTAATTATCCGGAATGGATCGATCATACATGAATCGTATTATGGAAATAAAGGGCCGGATGACTGCATCCACGTTGCCTCAGTAACAAAAAGTATCCTTTCCGCACTTATAGGCATTGCTGTAAAACATGGTTATATTGACTCCATTGACCGGAAGGTCATGGAATTCTTTCCTGAGTTTACATTCACTGATCCCAATAAAACCCGTTCCCGGATCACGCTGAAACATCTGCTTACAATGACAGCCCCCTATCCCTATGAGGATTGGCAGGAACCCCTGGAATCACTTTGCACCTCTTCCGACTGGGTCAGGTTTACGCTGGATATGCTGGGAAAAGGAGGGGAAACGGGCGCCTTTAAATATTCCACAGCCAGCGCTCACCTTTTGTCCGCCGTTCTTTCGAGGACCACAGGGAAATCCGCCAGGGAATTTGCCAATGAAATGCTGTTTCGCCCCATTGGAATGAGATCTATCCCTGACTATCCCATGGACGGCTTTGGATATGAGGATTTATTTGGCGCAAAGCTGAAGGGATGGCCCCATGATCCCCACGGCATTACCACCGGAGGATGGGGACTCACCATGACGCCGCGGGATATGGCCCGGTTCGGTTTGCTGTACCTTAACAACGGCTGCTGGGACGGAAATGAGATCCTGCCCCAGTCATGGGTCAGGGCTTCCGCGGCTGCAAATCCCCATCAATATGGGTATATGTGGTGGCTTTTTCAGGAAAAGGGCATATCCGCTTTTGCGGCTATGGGAGATGGAGGGAATGCCATCTTCTGTATCCCTCAATTGGATATGGTGGCCGCTATTGCATCTGCGTTCATCCCCCAGCCAAAAGACCGCTGGATCCTGATAAAGGAGCACATACTGCCGGCTGTAGTTACTGGATCTTTCCAATGCCGGGATAGTAGCGGAATAACACCTTAGCCAGAATATCCTCTTCCGGGACATAGGGATCTTCCCAGAATCTGGCATCGGACGAGTGGTTTCTGTTGTCCCCCAGCATCAGATAACACCCATCCGGCACTTCAAAATGATAGGTATTAGACTGCATTTCCTCCGGAAGATAGGTTTCCTCCAAAGGAATTTCCGACTGGTTGATATACACATGGTTATCTTTTATATCCACAGTTTCTCCGGGCAGTCCAATGATACGCTTCACCAACCTTGTCTTATCCCTGCCCGGCTCTGTCTTATGGTCAAAGATCACAATATCTCCCCTCTGGGGATCTTCCCCAAACTGATAAGCGAGCCTGGAACCAATGATCCTGTTTCCTGCCATGATGGTATTCTCCATGGAGCTGGAAGGAACCTGACTGTTGGCAATGATGAACCTGTTTAGGAAAAATGCGATCACGGCTGCTATGAGAATGATCTTAACCCACTCCATGATCTCATGCTTCAGGTTAAATGGCGCCGGGTCGGCTGGATTGGAAGAATTGGATGTCTGTTTTATTTCTTTCATAATGTCTCCTTTGTTGCTGTATTACATATTATGACATTGGATAAGTTTATCACGGATTTCCGGAAAAGTCCTTACCATTCCGTTAAATCCGGTTTCCAATTTTCTGAATATTGATAGGCGGTCATGATAAAGGCGAGAGCTGTCAGGTGTTGTCCTGGATTATCCTGCATGTAAAGGAAAAAGGAGGCAGCTTTGGTATCTTTCTCCCATATGATATTAAAACCCCCGGAGAGCTGCAACTCTCTGGGGGTGTCTGTGTACCATTGGGATACAATCGCTTTTCTTTTCTGATTTCATAGATTGGCATGGATATTACACTGCTCTAAGTTATTCCTCTTCAAAAGGAAAAAGAAACCCCAAGGAGGTGCAACTCCTTGGGGTTTCGCTTTGCGTCCAGTAGACACAACCACTTTTCTCTGCTAACATTAATGTCAATAGTTTAGTAATGATCAAAATATTGATTCCAACCACCAAACATATTCAGATCTTCTATGACGTTTTATTCTATCAGCATTTTCTTAGAATTTCCCAGCCTTCGCCGCTTCCTCAATGCTAACCGCAATCGCCACAGTCATACCAACCATTGGGTTGTTGCCTGCGCCGATCAGGCCCATCATCTCAACGTGAGCAGGTACGGAAGATGAGCCTGCAAACTGTGCATCGGAGTGCATACGTCCCATGGTATCGGTCATACCGTAGGATGCAGGGCCAGCTGCCATGTTGTCTGGATGCAGAGTACGGCCTGTACCGCCGCCGGATGCTACGGAGAAGTACTTCTTGCCCTTCTCTACACATTCCTTCTTGTAGGTTCCCGCAACTGGATGCTGGAATCTGGTTGGGTTGGTGGAGTTACCGGTAATGGAAACGTCAACGCCTTCCTTCCACATGATCGCAACGCCCTCTGTTACATCGTTAGCGCCGTAGCAGTTAACCTTTGCTCTTAATCCCTCAGAGTAGGACTTTCTCCACAGTTCTTTTACTTCGCCTGAGTAGTAATCCATCTCGGTCTCAACATATGTAAATCCGTTGATTCTGGAAATAACCTGCGCAGCGTCCTTGCCTAAGCCGTTCAGAATCACGCGCAGTGGTTTCTGACGTACCTTGTTTGCCTTTTCAGCGATACCAATGGCGCCCTCCGCTGCTGCAAAGGACTCATGGCCTGCCAGAAAACAGAAACAGTCAGTGTTTTCTTCCAGAAGCATTTTTCCTAAGTTTCCATGGCCTAAACCAACCTTACGCTGGTCAGCAACAGAACCTGGGATACAGAATGACTGAAGGCCCTCGCCGATTGCCGCTGCAGCGTCAGCAGCCTTTCTGCAGTCCTTCTTAATAGCAATTGCAGCACCTACTATGTATGCCCAGCAAGCATTCTCAAAGCAGATTGGCTGGATCTTCTTAACCTGATCATAAACGTCCAGGCCTGCATCTTTGGTAATCTTCTCAGCTTCTTCAATGGAAGCAATGCCATAGCTGTTTAACACAGAATTGATTTTGTCAATTCTTCTCTCATATGATTCAAATAATGCCATCTTCTTATTCCTCCTATTCGGTCTTCATCATTCTTTACGTGGATCGATAATCTTAACAGCGTCAGCAACGCGGCCGTACTGGCCTTTTGCTTTCTCCCATGCTGTGTTAGGATCATCACCCTTCTTGATGAAATCAGTCATCTTGCCAAGGCTTACGAACTGATAACCAATGATCTGATCGTCTGCATCCAGTGCAATACCGGTTACATAACCTTCAGCCATCTCCAAATAGCGGGGACCTTTCTTCAGTGTTCCGTACATAGTACCAACCTGAGAACGAAGGCCCTTTCCTAAGTCTTCCAGACCAGCGCCTACAGGAAGTCCATCCTCAGAGAAAGCACTCTGTGTTCTTCCGTAAACGATCTGAAGGAACAGTTCTCTCATAGCGGTATTGATCGCGTCACATACCAAGTCTGTATTTAAAGCCTCTAAAACAGTACGGCCCGGCAGGATCTCTGCTGCCATAGCTGCGGAGTGGGTCATTCCTGAACATCCGATGGTCTCTACCAGCGCCTCCTGGATAATACCTTCTTTTACATTCAGTGTCAGTTTGCAGGCACCCTGCTGAGGAGCACACCAGCCCACACCGTGGGTAAGGCCGGAAATGTCTTTTACTTCTTTTGATTTTACCCATTTTGCTTCTTCCGGAATTGGAGCAGCGCCATGATGAACGCCCTGTGCAACTGTGCACATCTCTTCTACTTCATGTGAATAAATCATGTGTTAAAACTCCTTTCAAAAATGAATTTGATCAAGTACAGTGCCCATTCGTTAAATTTATCACATCATACTTGGTTCTATTCTCTCACAAAATCCGACATTATGCAAGTGATTTCTTGTCTCGTGTTTTCCATATTTTCAGTATAAAATCGCATCTTTTTTATTGATTTTATCACCTAATATTCTACCTATCAAAAATTCTAGTATCATTTTAGTATCAAAAAAGGTGAGCCCGTCTATTTGGCTCCGCACTAACATTTTATCCTTTATTTATTTTTTGTTCATATTCTATCCATATTTGATTGATAACTTTACTTATATGAGGACAGCTATGCTCGCTGTCCACGTACTTTCCTACATTCAGGACCTGGCATTTTGTCAGGTCCCTTTTATTTGTTCATACTTTATTCATAATATTTTATTATATTGATTACGTATGTAGCATTCGTGCTTTTCATACACTTCTTTAAGGGCCAACATGACATTGCTGGCCCTCCTCTTTTCTGGAACAGGCACCACATCTTTAGCGCCTCCTTTCCTTACACTTCGCCTTCCACCTCCTCTATCTTAAGGGCCAGCTCCAAAACAGTAGCGGCAGTTTCATCACTGATGAAATGGACATTCCTCATTGTAATCTCATTTATGAGTAATCTCATTTCGCTAAACATGTCCTCCGCTGCCCTGACAGACTGATATTGTACATAAGCTCCCTCAATCATGACTTTATGCCTCCCCACCATTTTTATATATAAACGCTTTTTTCGGGATTTTTCCCCATTCATTTTTTCTTATTTCAATTTCTATTCAGTTCACGCATATACTTGAGTAACCAAATTAACGTTTAAGCGGAATGTAATGTCGTCAGCTGTAGGGTGGGGCGTCAAGAGGCGTTTTTCGTTACCAAAGATATTTTTATGGACATTTCAAAAGGCAGACTCAGTTCATCTGGACCGACTTTCCCTGTTCATACTTTGTCCATATTTAGTCGATATAATGTTTTTGCAGATGTACATCATCTACATCCCCTCAAATATTTTATATATGGATGGGTCTGGTCCTATGGGCTAGGCCCATCTCCTCTGTTACCCCCTACATCCGGGCGCCCGCCTATCTCTTAGCTCTATAGCGCTTCAATGAACCTCTTCACGCCCTGGTACACTTCCTTATACGGTAGCCCCTCCGTCATCAGCGTGGTCAGGTGCAGCTCTACCACCGTTTCCAGAGACTTTAGATGCATCAGCGTTCTTTGGTCTGCCTCATCCCGGCCACCGCTCTCTATGCCCAGCCTATTGTTAATAAGCTTCGTCAGTAGCACATAGTATCGATCCGCGTG
The DNA here is from genome assembly GCF_040545455.1 of Enterocloster citroniae. NCBI lineage: Bacteria > Bacillati > Bacillota > Clostridia > Lachnospirales > Lachnospiraceae > Enterocloster > Enterocloster citroniae. The sequence continues at coordinate 21,180 of NZ_JBEPLZ010000044.1, forward strand.
CTGGCTTCCCTGCTTTCGGGCATACTCCACAAACAGTTTTATCTGATCTGTCTCAGCCTTTCGCACTTCCTTTGTCTCCTGTCGGATGCCCAGCCACTTCTCGTCTTTTTCGGATGCTATGTAATAGCCGTTCTCCTTGATAGAGAGAATAACATCATACACCCAATCGTTGAAATCATCGGCCACCTTCTGATTGGACCAACGGCATACCTCATATATTCCGCGCTCTTTATACATCCAAACGGAGGCTGATTTGTCCTTGTTAAAATAAGGGGTATCAAACTGTGACCCCTTTACTTCGATAGAAAATTTATCCAGCCTATCTTTATGTCTTTGATGTACCATCAGGATTGCATGCTGAGGTTGCCTATACTGTAAAGCATATCCCACCTGTGTCCTACTCATAAAAATGTTTCCGCTTTCATCTGTATAAAAATCACACTTCGTTCCCAAGAAATCTCCCTGTTTAACAAGTCTCAGTTTCATAAAAAAACATTCCTTTCTGCGCATTGTGCGCACAATAAAAGCCCTGAGAATCATCCCAAGGCTTACTCCTCTAAATATGTGGTTTACTCTCCCATACCCGGCCACCGCAGCGCCCCATCCTGATCGGGCGTAAGTGTCACCGGATCCATGGACAGCTTGCCGTCCTGGTCCAGGTAATACCACTTCCTACCGCTGGCCTGCAGGCCCTTTACCATTGCGCCATCAGCACCCAGGTAGTACCAATCACCTTTGTACTGATACCAGGTGTTGATCACCATGCGACCGGCGCCGTCAAACCAGTACCACTTACCGTCTGTATCCAGGTACCAGCTGTTGCGCACACAATCTCCTGTGTTGCCCAGGTAGAAACTCTTGGTTCCGTCCTCGTTCTGTCTCCATCCTGATAATTTAGGTTCCT
>NZ_JBEPLZ010000045.1:0-20888 GCF_040545455.1 Enterocloster citroniae
TTTTTTTGGGGATTTAAACTGATTCTAGGTCATTGCGTACGCGCTGCCAGAGAGCACTATATAACCTAGATTCGTTAAAAGAGGCATCCACCATACAGGCGGGTGCCTTTGGTATATTTGTCCCGGCGTCTGAAACTTAGGGCGTCCGGGGCCTCCTTACAAAACAAACATAAAAGAAGGTGAGTCCATGGCATTAACGCCTAAACAGAAAATATTTGCAGATGAATACCTGATAGACTTGAATGCCACCAGGGCTTACAAGGTGGCGTATCCACGGGTAAGGAAGGATACTGTCGCGGCTACAAATGGTGGTAGGTTGCTTAGAAATGCTGAGGTTGAAAACTACATTCAGGAACGAATGAAGGAGCGAGAGAAGCGTACCGAGATTACTCAGGACCGAGTATTGCAGGAACTGGCAAAGTTGGGGTTCTTCGATATCAGGAGACTGTTTGACGATAGCGGAAAACCGTTAGATATTACCGGTTTAGATGACGAGACGGCAGCGTGCATTGCTGGTCTGGAAGTGATGGATGTTTATGAGGGGACTGGAGAGGATAAAGAATTTGTTGGATATGTCAAGAAATATAAACTCTCCGATAAGCTTAAGGCCCTGGAATTGATTGGGCGCCATCTGGGCATGTTCAAGGATAAGATCGAATTGTCAGGAGGGCTTGACACAGAAAAGACCAAACTGGATGACCTGCTCCAGCAGATGCGGGGAGGTGATGTTTCCTCATGAGTTCTGAACGATTATTGCTGTCAGATAAGTATAAGGCTTTCCTGCGATGTGATGCGCCAACAGAGTTCCTTGAGGGAACTTAACCACGGCAGCCGGTAAGACCACGGTTGGATTGTTCAAGTTCATGCTCAAGGTGGCTGAATCGCCCAAGAAGCTGCACATCCTGGCCGCGGACGATACCGGAGCCGCCGAGAAGAACATCATCCAGAAGGATCTGGGTATCCTGGATGACTTTGGCGTGCTGGTGGAGTACAAGGGCAACGGATCTGGGGAATATAAGATGCCACACCTGTTGTTCCACACATCGGGCGGCGATAAGATCATATTCGTGGTCGGCTATGGCAATAAGCGCAAGTGGAAGGATGCCCTGGGTGGCCAGTACGGCTGTCTATATATTGACGAGATCAACACGGCCGATATAGAGTTTGTCCGTGAGGCCGCCATGCGGAGTGATTACCTGATGGCCACGCTTAATCCGGACGATCCTGGCCTGGATGTGTACAAGGAGTACATCAATTGCTCCAGGCCGCTTCCAGAGTGGGCAGACGAGACGCCAAAAGAAATAATGGATGAACTACAAGAAGAACCAAAGCCCGGTTGGGTACATTGGTTCTTTTCTTTTGCTCATAACCTGGGCCTGAGTAAGGAGAAACTGGATCAGATCATGACCAACACGCCGAAGGGCACAAAGATCTGGAAGAACAAGATCCAGGGCTTGAGAGGCAAGGCAACCGGCCTGATCTTCAGCAACTTCGAGCGGTCTAAGCATGTGATCACAGTCAAGCAGGCCAAGGCATTTGTTAAGGATTCCAACAACAACCACCAGACAGAATGGTTCATGTATTTTTCGGCTGGACTGGATACTGCCTATTCCCAGAAGTCCCCGGATACTATCTCAATGAGTTTTATCGGAATCACCAACAAGGGAACCTGTATTGTCCTTGACGAGAAGGTCTACAACAATGCAGTGCTGGGTACACCCCTGGCTCCCACAGATACAGTCCGCAACTTTATAGATTTTTTGGAACGTAATCGGCAGGAATGGGGCTTTACCCGCGACACATTCATTGATTCAGCTGATCAGGCTACGATCACGGAGTTCTTGAAATACAAGCGCCTGAATGGGTGTATTTACAACTTTAATGATGCGTGGAAGAAGGAGCAGATTATTGACAGGATCAATAATCAGCTGAACTGGTTTGCTGATGCAGGATCTCAGCCGTGCTTCTACATTGTGGACACCTGCAAGAACTATATCCATGAGTTGGAGGTGTATAGCTGGCTGGAGGACAAGGACAACACGCCGGAGGACAAGAACGATCACATGGTCAACAGCGTGCAGTATGCTTGGCTTCCGTATGAGGTCAAGATCGGCATAGGAAGGAGGAAAGCCTGATGGGCTGGTTTAAGAGCATGATCACGGGGATTTTAAAACTGATCCCTGCAAAGAAACGTAAGATTGTAATTCAGGAGCCGCTTTCCTTCCAGGAGAACGTCCTGAAAAATAAAATCTGGTACCGAGGAGAACCGGCGGAGCTTGAGCAGTTTTTCAAGAAGACGACAGATCTCGGATATGATATGGCGAGGTTCTGGGCTGCGGTACCATTCCGTAAGGTCAGGAAGATCCATAGCGGCCTTGTTAGTATCGTTGTGGATCGGTTTAAGGACATTGTCACCGAAGACCTGGATGATATTAGCTTTGGCGAGGAAGGAGCAATGCAGCCGATCAGGGAGCGCTGGGACCTTATAGCGAAGGAAAACAATTTCACCAACGTTCTGGGGGAGGCGGTAGCTGGGGCCCTGTCATCTGGTGACGGTGCCTTTAAGATCAGCCTTGACGAGGTCAGCCAGTACCCGGTAATTGAGTTTTACGAGGCTGACGTGGTGGACTTTCATTATCGCCGGGGGCGTCTTCAGGAGATCCTGTTTTATACACCGTACAAAGATGGTGAAAAAGAGTATCGTCTGGAAGAGACTTACGGTAAGGGGTATGTGAGATGCCGGTTACTGGATGAGACGGGAAAAGAGGTGCCTTTGGACACTCTGGAGGAAACCGCGGTCTATGAGGATACAGGGTTTGAGGGGGATTTTATCATGGCGGTGCCGCTCATCATATTTTCCTCAAACCGCTGGAAGGGGCGAGGAAAGGCGCTCTTTGACACAAAAAGCGATAACCTGGATGCCCTGGATGAAGTAATCAGCCAGTGGTTGGATGCAATCAGGAAGGGCAGGATCAATCGGTACATACCAGAGGACATGATCCCACGAAATCCAATAGACGGGCATCTGATCGAACCTAATGACTTTGATAATGACTACATAGCTGTAGGATCCATGAAAAAGGAAGACACCGGAAATAAGATTGAGATATCCCAACCGCAGATATCCTACGAGGCATATGTGAACAGCTATAGTGGATTCCTGGATCTGGCAATCCAGGGCATCATTTCACCGGCAACGCTAGGGATCGATTTAAAAAAGACTGACAATGCGGAGTCACAAAGAGAAAAGGAAAAAATCACTCTACACACCCGGAACAAGATCGTGGACATCTTAACCCAGGTGATCCCGGAGTTGGTATCTGCCGTTATGATGACTTATGACAACATGATTGGCCAGACGCCGGGAAAATATGAGGCATCAGTTAAGTTTGGCGAGTATGCTTCTCCGGATTTTGATAGCACAGTAGAGACGGTCGGAAAAGCGAAAAATTACGGTGTCATGAGCACGGAGAAAGCTGTAGATGAGATGTATGGTGATACCATGACTGACGAGGAAAAGGCGGAGGAGGTTCAGCGGATCAAAAAGGAGCAGGGTGTCGCGGAGGTAGATGAGCCCGGAATCAATACGGCTGCCGGCGGCTTTCGGCTTAATATGGAGGGAGGATATGCGGATGAAGGTAAAAGTAATGAACCATCTGTACCAAATGAGCCAGAAGGAGTATCAGGGGCTGTTACAGGTGGCAAAGGAACAGGTACCATTCGGGATCTACGCAATTGAGAAGCAGGGGTATGCGGAGTTGCGCTGTGACAAATGCAGCAGCATCACACAGCTTAAGGGTCTGACGCGTCAGTTTAAGTCTCAGGGGTTCAAAGTGCATTCCAACAAGGGCGTGTATCTGTCAGAAGGAGGTACGCTTGGAGCGGAAGGGGCGCTGATGAGTGCAACATAATGAGTATGATATTGGCGCTGCCTTTGAGGCCATTGAAGATGAATTGATTAAATCCATGATCCGCAACATGAAAAACCACAGAGTGGAAGAAGTGGAGAATAAAAAGCAATGGGAAATGTGGCAGGCTAAACAATTAGAATCTTTAGAGCGATATAAGAGAAAGAATCGAAAGAAATATAAAGGGCAATTTGGCAGCATCAATGAATCTATTGATAAAATAATCCGGCAAGCGTATGAAGAGGGTGGACTGGAACAGGAGATTGAGATTCTACAAGCCATAAAGAAGCGGTATGGAGACAATATCCCAAACAACATCAGACGTATGAAAGAGAGACTGACAGAAAGGCTTCCATTCGGCAGTAAAGTTAGTAAAGACTTCTTCCAGACGAATGATAAGCGCCTGGATGCCCTGGTACACGCGACTACCTCGGATATGCAGACCGCGGAGGCGGCCATGCTTAGAATGGCTGATGATCAATATCGAAAGATTATCTTTAATGCCCAGACTTATGCCATATCAGGAGCCGGAACTTACGAGAAGGCCGTTGACATGGCCACAAAAGATTTCCTGACTGCCGGAATCAACTGCATAGAGTACAGGAATGGCAGGCGTGTCAACATCAAGTCGTATGCAGAAATGGTTGTCAGGACATCCAGTAAACGCGCCCAACTCTATGCAGACGGGCAGGTGAGGAAAGACCTGGGAATATCAACCGTGATTGCCAAGAAGCGTCTGAACGCTTGTCCGTTGTGTCTTCCGTTTGTGGATAAAGTACTGATTGATGATGTATGGAGTGGAGGAAAGCAGTCAGACGGACCGTACCCATTGGTGAGCGAGGCCTTAAAAGCAGGTTTTTTCCATCCAAACTGCAAGGACCATCTTAGCACATACATTCCGGGTGTTACAGAGCCGCCGGAAGGTAGCTTTACGGAACAGGAAATAGAAAACATCGGTATAAAGTCCAAGAAGGAAGCAGAGCAGCAGTATGTATCAAGGCAGGTGGAGAAGTATGAAAGATTGTCAGAACACTCATTATCTCCTGAAAACATGACCATGTATAAGGCAAAAGAAAAAGGCTGGAAACGAAGGCTTGCCAAGTATCAGGACTCTGGTATAATTAAAACAGATGGGTGGCCGGATGCTGCAATTGAAAGACGTAGGCTTGACGAGGCTTCCATTGCTGGACATAAAAATGAATATGGGATATTGTACGATTCCCAAGGAAACCGCATCTTAAAGAAACGCGGAGAAAAAGACAGGATTGTGTATACCGATGAAGAGACAGCGTTAATGCCAGGCGGCGTGTTAACCCATAATCATCCAAGCGGGGCTACCTTTTCAGTGGATGATATTGATATGATGGGCAGAACAGGTATCACAGAATTGCGTGCTATTGGTCGTGATGGGGTGTATGTCATAAGACAGCCTGCGGAATGGCCGGAAGAAATCAATTCTTTTAAAAAGTTGGAAAAAGAATATTCTGAGATCCAGTTATCGTTACAGAATGAAATGTATGAAGAGGTATTGTCTGGTCGGATTACAACAGATAATGACTACTCAATTGAATATCAGAGGCGCACCTTAGATAAACTGACATCAAAGTATGGTTTTACGTATTTTATGGAGGAAAAATGAAAGAAAAGCATATAGTGAGTTTTCGGGACGTTGATCGTCCAATCAGCGAGTATCCAAAAGGGACGTTTTTTGCTCAGGATCATGATGATATTGTGATTCCGATGCCGACAAAAGAAGAACTGGAAGAATATAAAAAGAAACATGATACCACCAGTCAGTAATGGCAGGTGGTATTTTATTGTTGCAATATCGCAACGGAAAGAGAGGTAAAGATGAAATATAGAAAGAAACCGGTGGTAATTGAGGCATTTCAATGGACGGGAGGGTCGGAGCAGGAGGAAGACCCTGTGTGGATTATTAGGGCCATTAAAAACGGGATTGCGTGGTTTGAAAATGCAGGGACACTGGATGTGAAACTCATGATTCGGACGCTGGAAGGAATCCATGAGGCCAGCGTGGGTGACTACATCATCCAGGGGATAGCCGGAGAGATATATCCCTGTAAGCCAGACATTTTCCTCGCAACTTACGAGCCGGCAGTGACGAAAGTTTCCATGAATGTTACGGCACATCTGGATGAAGATGAAATCAAACATGAAACGGACGGGTTATAATTTGCGATAGGCACGCGGGATCATCCTGGGTGTTATTTTTATATCCAAATTTGCCCGGCACGGCGTAAAACTACCACCACATGGGATGCGACCCCGTATAAAAGCGTAGTGAGAAAGGAGCAGTATGAAACGAAAATTTTTAGAGGATATGGGCCTAACCAAGGAGCAGGTTGATAGTATCATGGCTGAAAATGGCAGTGATATTGAGTCTGCTAAGGGAGATCTGGAACAGACTAAAGCAGAACTGGAACAGACTAAAACACAGCTTCAGGAGAGGGATACGCAGATGGAAACTCTTAAAAATTCCACAGGCGACATGGATGCGCTGAAACAGCAGATCGCTTCCCTGCAGTCGGATAATCAGGCGACAAAGGAGAAGTATGAGGCGGATATGAAAGAATTGAAACTGTCTACCTCCATTAAACTGGCGCTTGGTGATTCTGCCCAGGACGCAGACCTTGTGGCGGGACTGTTTGATAAGTCGAAGTTAATTTTGTCCGATGACGGAAAGATCACTGGACTGGACGAGCAGCTGAAGACAATCAAGGAATCAAAGCCATTCTTGTTTAAAGAAAGCAGCCCGAAACCTTCCGGCTTCCGGCCATTAGGCGCAGGCCCGCAGGATCCGAAACCCAACAATGATGATAGCAAGGTAAGCATGAAATCAGCCATTGAGGCAAAGATTGCACCACAGCTGTCACAGCAAAAAAATTAAGGAGATGAGACTATGCCAATCACATTAGAAGAAGCAAGAAAGAACGTGCAGGACGACCTGCAGATGGGAGTTATTGATGAGTTCCGGAAGTCCAACTGGATCCTGGATCACATTACATTTGACGATGCTGTCTCTCCAACTGGTGGAGGGGCTACGCCAACATACAGTTATACAAGGCTTAAGACGCAGCCAACGGCTCAGTTCCGTGCAATCAATACGGAGTATACACCCAGTGAAGTGACAAAGGAGCGACACTCTGTAGATATTAAGGTATTTGGTGGGTCTTACCAGATCGACCGTGTGATCGCAAACATGGGCGGTATCGTATCTGAGGTAGAATTACAGCAGTCTCAAAAGATCAAGGCGGCGCAGGCGCTGTTTAATGACACCTTTATTAATGGAGATGAAGCGGTAGATACGAATGCATTTGACGGTCTGGATAAGGCACTTACCGGGAGCACAACGGAATACAATACGGGAGACACGGTGATTGACCTTTCCACTTCCCAGCTTGTCACAGATAACTTCCAGTACTTTCTTGATATGCTGGATGAGTTCCTGCGTGGCCTGGACGGTGAACCATCATTCATTGCTGGCAACACAAAACTGATCTCTAAACTTCGAGCATGCGCCAGGAGAGCAGCCATGTACCAGGTTACTAAGAGCGACTGGGGAACAAATGTGGAGTCCTATGGCAACATCCCGTTTGTGGACCTGGGGGCAAAGCCAGGAACGAATGATGATGTAGTCAAAACGGACACGACCAAAGGAACGACCTCCCTGTATGTGGCCCGCCTATCCATGGATGGTTTACATGGCGTATCCTTTGCAGGTATGGCACCGGTGCAGACCTGGCTGCCTGACTTTACAACAGCGGGAGCGGTGAAGACCGGTGAGGTCGAGATGAATGCAGCGATTGCGCTGAAAGCCTCTAAGGCTGCAGGAGTATTCCGCAACATTAAAGTGAAATAAGGAGGGGCTAATATGAAAGTATACGCACCGAATAAGAACTACACGGGAGTCTCTGCCAGCGTGACGTTTTGTAATGGCGCGGGTGAGACTGATGATCCTCGTCTGCTGAATTGGTTTAGAGATCATGGCTATGAGGTGGAAACACCAGAACCAGAAGCACAAGAACCAGAAGCAGCAGAAAGACCTGAAAAGAGGACGGCGAAAAAGGTGGGTGAGTAACATGCTTTATGAACCCTATGTCACCTATGAGTACTACTGTGATGTATACAAAGGCACGGTGATCCCCATGAGTGAACTGGACAAGGCCCTTAGACAGGCCAGCCGTCACATTGATTCCCTGACCTACAACCGCATTGTGGGCCGGGGATTTTCCGACTTGACGGCCTTTCAACAGGATGTCATCCAGGAGGTTGTCTGCCAGCAAGCCGATTTTGAGTATGAAAATGCGGATGAGATCAACACGATCCTGTCCAGCTACAGTCTGAATGGGGCATCCGTCCAGTTTGGCAGCAGCTGGAACATCTATACGGACAAAGGCGTGGCCATGAAGCGCGATGTGTACGCCCTGCTGTCCCAGACAGGCCTATGCTGCCGGTTAGCGAGGTGAGGCCATGAAATACCCATGCTTAGTGCCAAAACGGCTCTGTAGGACGGATATACACATCCACCTTGAGTCTGAGGACACAGATAATTATGGTCAGCCAGAGAGAGTACTGGACCTGGATCTAAAGTGTAACTTCCAGGACCGGGCCAAGACCATTCTGACAACCGAAAAGAAGCTGGTACAGATAACTGGTACAGCCATGCTCCCTGGGGATATTGCCCCTGACTTCCCAACCTTAAGCGGGGGTACCGTTACTATATTTGGGGAAGAGCGGAGGATTGAACAGGGGATGAAAGCCAGGAACCCGGATGGGTCCGTGAACTACTGCCAGCTGGAGGTGATCTGATGGCAAAGGTGAAGGTCAATGTAAAGATGAATGATAAGATGATTCTGCTTATGACCAAGGCCCAGAAGCAGGCGGCCATCATGACCATGGAGGCTATGAAACGAGATATTGAAAAAGCAGAGATAGTCCCTAGGGATGTAGGAACGCTGGAAGAATCGGTAACAGCAAGTACGGGATTGATTAATAAGGGGACGGTAAGGCTGGAATACAATACGCCATATGCGCGGCGCTTATATTATCATCCGGAATATGATTTCAGTCACGATGAGAATGCAAATGCCCAGGGCGAATGGCTGGAACCTTACATAGATGGGGTGAAGAAAAGTTATGCCAGAGATACGTATAAAAAGATTTTTAAGACTATGACAGGGGTGTAAATATGCTGACGCTAAATGATATCAGGGGGTACATAGCTGGCTTAGGGATTGCAGATGGCAAGAATGTCTATATCGGGAAGCTGAACAACAAGAAGGATCGTTCCATTGGTGTGTACCACCGGCAGGGAAGCGGTCCTCCTGTGATGGCTCTGGGTGGCTATGATTACAGTAGCTATGACATCCGGCGTATATCCCTCCTGATCCATTGGGATAAGGATGTACGAACATCAGAACAGGCCGCCTATGGGTTATATGAGAAACTTAAAAACGTATCCAGCCTATCCATAGGGGATACTCCCATCAACTGCATCATCCTCCAGGTACCGGAGCCGGTGGACGTGGGAACGGATGATAATGGGGTGTATGAATATGTGATATGGCTGGATTTTGTATATCAAAGAAAGTGAGGTATGAGAGATGGCAGATGCAGCAGGAAAAGTATTTCCGGTACACAATAATAAGTTTGAGTTCGGCACGAACGGACTTGAAAGCACGGACGAACAGATGGTGACACCGGCTGACCTTGAGAACTTTGCACCATCCATTGACGGGACCATGGAGGAATGGTTTGCTATGGATGCTGCTGGATGGGCTAAGGCAGCTATGACAGGTAAAAAGTTGTCATTTAGTTTTAAGGGTAAGCGGTCGGTAGGCGATCCTGGAAATGATTACATTGCAGGCCTTGCCTGGAAATTTGGACAGGACGTAATGACTAAGTTTAAGTGGACCATGGTATCGGGGGCCACCCTTGCCTGTGATGTAGTTGTAAACGTGACAACGCCAGGTGGTGGAGATACCACAAACATAGATGGACTGGAATTTGAGGTGGCCAGTTACGGTAAGCCAACCTTTACACCGGCGGCGCCAGCAGTATAAGGAGGATTAAAGAATGGCAAGGAAAGTAGACATTACAGAAAAACTGAGTTTTGAAGGTAATCCATCATTGGTGATCAAGGGTAAGGCCATAGAGGTCAATGCAGATGCTCCAACCATGCTTAAGGTCATGAATCTGATGTCCAGTGATGATCCGGGCGCACAGGACATCATGGATGCCTATGACATGATCTTTTCGGGAAAATCCAAAACAGAACTGGAGAAGCTGAAACTTGACTTCAAGGATCTGATCATCGTGGTTCAGGAGGCGGTGCAGCTTATTTCCGGCGTGGAGGAACCTGCCGGGGGAGAGCAGTGACCCATACTATGACATGTTTGAGGACTGGGACCTGATCGTGTCCAGTTTTCTGTCACAGTATGGGTTGAGAATTAGAACCAAGGATTTTGAAACAGTCTCCTGGGATGAATTTAAGGCATTGATTGCCGGTTTGTCCCCAGAGACTGCCTTGGGCCGAGTTGTAGCCATCCGATCCGAGAAAGACAAGAATATCATCAAACATTTTACGGTAGATCAGCGCCGGATTTATGATGATTGGCGCAACCGAGATGCAAAAGAGATGGACGAAAAGACCTTTGATAAGGAGATGGAAAACCTTGAAAAGATGTTTGCGGCCATGTGCGGTTAAGGAGGAGATAGGGATTGAAAAGATAAGAAAGCAGGTGCGGTGCCCATACTGCGGGTACCGGATGCCGATATATTATAAACAGTCAGCCCAGTCAACCGGTATTTTTGTCCGCTGTAAAGGGCGTGATTGTAAAAAGGAATTTGAGGTGGTGTTAACCCCGGACAAGTAGTGCCATTACGTGCCGATGTCTGATTTTTAGATAGAGGCAGGTGATATATATGGCAGCTGACAGCGTTGGCCAGATTGGCCTTGACCTTGTGGTCAATCAGAATCAATTCAAGCAGCAGATGGCGGGCATCCAGTCCATGGCTAAAAAGGCTGGACTGGCCCTGGCGGCTGCATTTTCGGTTAAAAAGATATGGGACTTCGGCGCGGCCTGTGTAGAACTGGGATCCGACCTGGCGGAAGTACAGAACGTGGTGGATGTTACCTTTCCGCGAATGTCCAAACAGGTGGATGACTTCGCCAAGAACGCTATAACCTCCTTTGGCCTGTCCGAAACCATGGCTAAGAAGTTCACAGGTACCTTCGGTGCAATGGCCAAGGCGTTTGGCCTTGGAGAGCAGGCAGCTTATGAGATGTCCACGACCTTGACTGGTCTGGCTGGAGATGTGGCGTCCTTTTATAACATCAGCCAGGACGAAGCCTATACCAAGCTGAAGTCAGTCTTTACCGGTGAGACAGAGACACTTAAGGATCTGGGTATTGTTATGACCCAGAGTGCCCTGGACAGCTACGCTCTTGCCAATGGTTTTGGAAAGACCACAGCCAAAATGTCAGAGATGGAAAAGGTGGCCCTGCGGTACAAGTTCGTGCAAGATCAGTTGACATTGGCTTCCGGTGACTTTATCCGAACGGGCGATGGATGGGCAAACCAGGTACGTGTCCTCAAGCTGCAATTTGACAGCCTTAAAGCCACAATTGGTCAGGGGCTGATCAATGTTCTGACCCCAGTCATTCAGGTGATCAACCGCATCATCAGTAAGCTTATGAGCCTGGCCAATGCATTTAAGGCCTTTACAGAGATGGTGACCGGGAAGAAGGGCGGAGGCGGAGCATCTGCGGCAGCAGCTGGAATGGATGCAATGGCCCAGTCTGCGGATAAAGCAGGAGCAGCAGCCGGAGGGGCAGGAAATGCAGCCAGAAAGGCCGCTAAGGACATGAAGAGTGCTACCACAGGGATTGATGAGCTCAATATCATTAACCCTGATACGGATTCCGGAGGCGGTGGTTCCGGAGGCAGTGCGGATGGCGGGTACTCGGCTGACGAGTTTGATATGGGTGAGGTTGATACCTCGGCTGTGGATGAGATGGATAGCAAATATGCTGGGCTGATCGAAAAGGCGAATGAACTCAAGAACCTGTTTATGGCAGGGTTCAAGGTTGGCTTTGGTGATATGTCCGTCCTGGACAGTATGAAGGAATCCATCCAGAGCATCAAGGACAGCCTGACAGAGATATTTACATCCCCGGAGGTGGAGCAGGCCGCCACCCGGTTTGCCAATATCCTGGCCATTAACCTGGGTAAAATTGCGGGATCCGCAGCCAGTATTGGGGCATCCATAGCAGATTTTCTGGTTGGGTCGATTGCGAAATATCTCGACCAGAATAAGGACTTTATCAAGAAGAAATTGGTATCCCTGTTTGATGCCGGGTCCGAGATAGCTAAGCTAGCAGGAAGTTTTGCTCAGGCCCTTGGAAAAATATTTGAGGTATTAAGGCTTGATAGTTTTCAGCAGATAGGAGCTGACATCATTGCCATATTTGGCAATACCTTCCTTAATGTCACTGAACTATTGATGAATTTTAGTAGTGACCTCATCGCATTGTTCGTTCAACCCATCATTGACAATAAGGACAAGATTGTTGAAGCTCTATCAGGATTAGCTGACTTCTTGGCTCCCATAATAGGACTTATAGCAGATGCGGTTTCATATGTTGGGCAGAAGATTAATGATTTATATAATGGTGTGATTAGGCCTGTTTTCGGTTTTATCACAACCGTGATATCAGATGCAGTAGGTCTCATCCTTGATGCTTTTAATGCGTGGTTAGTCCCCGCGTTACAGAAGGCAGGCGAGGCAATACAGGTATTAAGAGATGGTCCATTTGCCGGGTTAGCAGCGTCTTTTGATAAATTGATAGAAGCGGTTTCCAAATTTGTACAGATTGCGATAGCAAGCATGATGGAGGCGTGGGAAACCAAGCTTAAGCCTTTTGCCGAGTGGTTCATTGATACACTGGCACCGTATATTTCTGCGGCCTTTGAAGTAATTATTGAGGTTTTTTCGGTAGTCGTAGGAGCTGTGGCTGATTTTGTTACCGGAGTCATTGATGTATTAACGGGGATAATCACCTTTCTGACAGAAAATCTTAATGTAAGCTGGCAGGAAGTTTGGAACGGGATTGTAAATTGTGTCTCCAATGCATGGATAACAATACAGACAAAAACTTCCGCAGTATGGAACGCCATTAAGTCATTCGTTGATGGTTTATGGAACAACATTAAGTCCCTGGCCAGTACGTTGTTTAATACCATTAAGACATCCATTAGCACAGCCTGGGAGAATGTTAAGACCAAGACATCTGAAATTTGGGAAGGGATTAAAGAATTTGTATCAGGCCTGTGGGATACAATCAAGACGGCTGCGGATGAGAAATTCACAGCCATGAAAGATGCAATTACAGGTGTATGGGACACAGTAAGAACCAAGACCAAAGAAACCTGGGATGGTGTCTGGGCGGATATAAAGGGTATCATCAACATGATCATTGATGGTGTGGAGAACATGGCCAATCGAGTAATTGACGCGATTAATGCCATGATAGAGGCTGTAAATGAGGTGGCCGACAAGGTGCCGGGAATTGGTGCGGACCTGATACCAACCATTCCAAATATCAACCTCCCGCGTCTGGCCCAGGGCGGTTTCGTCCGTGCCAACACTCCGCAGCTTGCAATGATCGGCGATAACCGGCACCACGGTGAGATCGTGGCGCCTGAGGATAAGATGCAGGAGATGGTGGATCGGGCTGTGGCGTTAGCATCCCAGCAGAACAACAGCAACATGAGCGAGTACTATTTGGGAATGATGGTAGAACTGTTAAGAAATATCATTGACCTGATCGAACGGATGGACCTGACGGTGAACATTGATATCCGGGAGATCAAAAAGAAACTGGTGGAACTGGATAAGCGCAGTGGTTACTCATTTGGAAGTACATAAGGAGGCGGTAACACATGGCAATCATCACAATCAATGGCCGGGCGTTCCCGGGTCCTGACAAAGGCGGAAAGTTGACAGTGGCCACAAATGTATCTCAGGGCAAGAACGCCTTGGGGGAGTTTGTGGGGCAGAAGGTCGGACGTGATCAGTATAAGTTTGACAGTCTCCAGTGGAAACTGCTGGATGCAAAGACCTGGTCGGATATGTTAAAGGAGTTTGAAAAGTTTGTGGTCGTTGCGCGGATCCCGGATATGGTCAACAATAACTGGATCACCATCAAGATGTATCCAGGGAACCGGACAGCGGAACCGATTGAATTTGACGCAGACGGCCTCCCAACCTTGTACCAGAATTGCAAAGTGAATATCGTAGACTGCGGGGTGATTGAATAATGCAATCAGCAACACAAGAATACAAGCAGTCCATGGAACTGATCCCCCGCAATCAATCCTACATGGTAGTAACCATAGGTGTCATCAATCAGGTAGCCCAGAAGGATTCTGCGGTAGCTGAAGAACATGGTGCTGAATATAGCTACCTGTCCAACTTCACCCGGCTCCTGGATAACTATGACGTGGAACTGGAATACGCCACCCTGGAGCAGGATCATTGGAGGGCGGATGGATCCATGGTATTTCCACCCCGGCCCGAGGCAGTAGATTACCTGTACAACAATGGTGTTATCTCAAAGGGATTGTTGGGGCCTATCTGCTTTACGTTTGGGGCGGCCTATGATATCCGTGGCCTGACTATCAATTGGGGACGAAATTACCCGGTAAATTTTAGTATTGCCAATGGGATCAAAACCGTAGAATATACCGGCAATACACTGAGTTATTGGACAACCGATGAGATATTTGATGGGACGGAATACCTGCTGATCACGCCTACAAAGATGGTCAACGGGCAAGGAAGGCTGCGGATCCAGAAGATGCTTATGGGTATAGGTATCAGCTTTGAAAATAAGAAAATCATGAAATCCACCAAAACCGAATACATCAGCCCGGTGACGGAGGAGTTATCCACGGTAGATTTCAGCCTGCAGATTGAGAATTACAACCGCATGTTTGACGTAGAGAACAAAGCAAGTGCCATCCATTACCTGGAGGTGGGGCAAGAGGTCACGGTCCGTTATGGGTATGATGTGCGGGATGATAAGACGGTATGGATGGACGGCTGTGTTACCTATCTGTCGGACTGGGAAGCTGATGACACCATGATGAGTTTTAACAGCAAAGATAAGATAGATGATCTAAGTGACATATATTACCGGGGCCTGTACCGCCCGGAAGGGATCACGTTGTATGATCTGGCACTGGATGTCCTGACGGATGCAGGGCTGGATGAAAGGGCCTATGAACTGGATGAGTACCTGACAAAGGTCACGGTATACAATCCGCTCCCTTGTGTGACACACAAGGAGTGCTTACAGATCATAGCCAATGCCGGCCGGTGCAAGCTGTATCAGGACCGGAAGGGAATCATCCGCATCCAGGCAGCTTTTGTGACTGTCATATCCCCGGAGCGCATGATCGTGCAGTCAGAGGATGCAGCACCATGGAGCAACCTCCCGTCCGTGGTCAATGGCGTGACAAAGTATGAGTATGCCACTATGTCGCAGGATCATTGGAGAGCAGACGGGACCATGTACTTCCTGCCGCGATCCGGTCAATATCTGGCCGCCGGGTTTGCATCTGCGGAGGTTGCGGATGCAGATGGGGACTTCCAGCATAATCCGAAATTTACAATTGTTTTAGAGGCAGCCATGATCTATTACAGCCTGCGCCTTAACTTTTCCAGCAACCCGGCCCAGGGTGTGATCATACATACATACTTTGAGGGGGCATTGCAGGAAAGCTATGTGGTGCCGGGACCGTTTGGCCCTGAGAACCTGATAGAGCATGAGTTTCCGCAATTTGACACAATAGAGTTTGAGTTTACCCAGGGCCAGCCCAACAGCCGGATCTTTGTGGACTCTGTAGTTTTCGGGGATGTGACGGACTACAACATGGATTACCGTGTCATGACCAAGACACCGGTTGGGCGGCAAAAAGAAAAAGTCAGCCGGGTGGATGTGGTCCGAAGCATCTATGGTGAGACAGATGAGGTCAAAAACATCTTCCAGGAGATGGTAGATGTAACTGACTATGACATATATACATTTTACTTTTCCGAAGCGTCCTATGATATCACGGCCACAGCTGATGGGCAGCCACTTGCCATCACAGGCAGCAGTAACTATTATGCATCCGTGGACGTATCAAGGCTGACCGGGGAGCATGAGTTTGTGGTGGACGGCAAGGCCTATGTGGTGACCAGTAAGCTATATTCCAAGGCCATCAATACAACCGGCACCGTGGAGGAGTGGAACAATCCGCTAATCAGCGAGGAGGACCTGGCACAGCTGCAGGCGGACTGGCTGGGGAACTATTTCAAAAATGACATTGAGTACGACATAGCGTACCGCGGAGAACCGAGGCTGGATGCAGGGGATATTGTATTCCTAGAGAATCGATATGTAGATGGGCTGCAAGTGCAGTTGTACGAGCATAAGCTGAATTTCAATGGCGGGGCATTGTCTGGCACGATTAAGGCCAGAAAAGCCGTAGGACAGGAGGGATAGAGATGGCGAGGGAAGCGAATGCCAGTTACGAGGGGCAGGGACAGAGGCAATCCACAGATATCCCCCGGATGAAAGTTAGATTGGACGATTTATATGAGCGTATCAACATAGCTGGGGGTTTAAATAACAAGATTGTTTTTGGTGACACAGGTTGGGCAAGTCTACAGTCTGAAAACCCCGACAATGGGAACATGTACCGGCTGCAGCTGCAAGCGAATGGGACGATCACTGTCTATAGTTCAACGGACGGAGGGACGACTTTTAGTCCTCAGATTGCCATATTTAACAGCAGACTAAGGTTTAGCCAAACTCTTGAAGCATATGATGGAAAAAACAACCGTCCAGTCCTCAAGGTATACGATGATGGGGATGAATACAATTACGGTTCCGAGGTCATTTTGGAGGGGGGCGGCAACATGTATGTCGGCTCCGGTGAGAGTGCTACGAACCTGTATAATGCCCAGGGGATAAGCGCTGGTGAAACCATGTATCTTACATCGGATAACAGCATTGCGTTAGTGGCCAACTGCAATACAATAAGCAACCGCAAAACAGCCTACCTATCTGCATCTGCATTGTATCCGGTGGCAAACGGGACATTTACTCTGGGCACATCATCACTACGCTGGGGGCAGATATATTCCACGGCAGCCAGCATCTCCACGTCAGACCGTAACCAAAAACATGACGAGGCGGAACTGGATGAGGAGCGGGCAGCTGCGCTGATCATGGGCGCAAGGCCGGTGACCTACAAATACAATGATGGGACATCTGGACGTACCCATTGGGGCTTAATCGCGCAAGACATTGAGACACTGCTGGATGCTTTGGGGATAGATGCGGAAGACTTTGCTGGGTTTGTCAAAAGTCCAAAGGAACAGGCAGACGAACGGACCGGGGAGTTAAGCCCTGTGTTGGATAAGGATGGTAACCCTATCTATGAGTATGGGCTGCGTTATGAGGAGTTTGTGGCGCCGTTGATTAAGACGATACAGGCACAGCAACGTAAAATAGATAGCTTGGAGGAGCGGTTGTCAAGGCTTGAAAACATGATAGGAGGTGGTGCTGATGGCGTGGCAGACACCTAAGACCAACTGGAAACAGGGGGACAAGGTTAACATGCAAGATTATAACCGTTGGAAAAACAATATCACTTACCTACGGGAACTGTCCCTGGAGGTATACAAGGCGTACACATTGACAGATATGGGGACGGACAAGGCCTATACAGACTATATCTATGCTGACGAAATCAATACCATAGAAGCCAATCTGGCTGCCCTGCCGGTCCATACATATCCGTTTGTGATCGGTGAGCAGCAGACATATTATCCGAATCAGCCCACGCCAGATTATAAGGAGTTTAACCGGATTGAATCTGCCTGTCTTTTGATATACAACAATCTGACCGGGCAGATATCTGGAAGAAAAAGGCTGTCAATAAGATTAGGAGGCGGTAAGTTTTGAAGGTCGATTGGAAAGATGACATATTTGAGGGAGAGCGGTTATACAGCATTGTGGATGCGCCGGATGGTAAGAAATATATCAGGGACGTGACGATGTATACGCAACAGGGAGATAGTCTTGGAGCACTGCAGCTGCAGCAGATTGGTGAGGAAGTGAACCGCATCCAAGGCAGCAGGAATGTAACCCTTACTGCAGCCGCCTGGACAGGAAGCGCGGCACCATATACTCAGGTTGTGGCAGTGGCTGGGATTACAGAGGAGGACGTCCCCGGCGTGGGTATCATCTACCCAACAAACTGTACCAGGGCGCAACAGAAGGCTATCAATAAAGCCGTATCTTATATTTATGATGTAGAGACTGGAGCAGGGAAGATAACCGTAAGGGCAACACAAAAGCCAGCGGTCGACATTACGCTTGGCCTGAAAGGAGTGGTTTAAATGGCGCATGTGCCGATCAGTTTAGGCGGAGATGGTGGTCATGACCTTGACCAGATAACGGTTAACTCGGCGGATGTACGCAAGAATAAGGTCTATGTGGATGCAGACGGAAATGCCCAGAATGGCACTATGCCTGATATAGCAGGCCGGACCATCACACCGGGAGCAAGCCAGCAGACAGTAGGCGGAGGTGGTTATCTTACGGGGAACATTGCCGTCCCCGGATTCTCCCTGCCAGCAGCAAGCATTATCAAAAAGGGCGTGACCGTCACAATCTACGGACGGAAAGTAACAGGCACTTTCCAGGGCTGGGTGGGTGATGCCGGAGACCTGTATATCAATGGCCAGAATAATGCTGGGTTTACAATTTATGGATCAACTTTTCAGCAGGATCGGATTGCTTTAGGTAGCGGTTTTACTCTCACATCCACTAAATCATACACGTTAACGCAAGGGCAAAAGTTGACAATTGTAGGCGGGTCGATAAGCGGTAGTTTTGGTGCTGGGCAGTCTGGCAGACGATATTTTTATTTAGAGGACGATGCAGGTACTTTGCTCACGCAAATTGATATGTCTACTATTTCATATGCTAATGGATTCAGTTTCACCATGCCAAGGTCGCTTACATTTAAACCTAAGATAAGGTTTGACTATGCTGCTTTTGGTTGGTCTGGATATATCAACAGGATTTATATATAAGGAAAGGTGAGGTATATGATATGCAGATATCCACAGACATCATGGTGGCACTTATCGGCCTGGCAGGGAGTGCATTTGGGGCTTTTATAGGCGTCCTGGCTTCTGCTAAGCTGACTAATTACCGGATTGAGCAGCTGGAGAAAAAAGTGGACAAGCACAACACTGTGATTGAGCGTACATACAAGTTGGAGGAGTCACAGGCAGTCATCCAGGAGCAGATTAAGGTTGTCAACCATAGGATTGGCGACCTGGAAAAAGAAAGAGAGGAGTAGGACATGAAGAAATATGAGTTAAAAGAATGGGCAAGGGCAGCAGGAGTAAGGGCAGTTAAGACAATGGCACAGACAGCGGTGGCAATGCTTCCAGCGGCGGCCACAATCACGGCGGTTGACTGGAAAACAGTGGTCGGCACGGCTGCATTAGCAGGGGTGGCATCCATCCTTACATCAATCAAGGGACTGCCGGAACTGGACGTAAAGACCGGAGCCTGAGAGGAGGTGGTCCTCAATCTTCCGCCGGCAGGGTTAGAGCCGGATGAAACCCATCAACCCAGCACCAGAAAAGAGAGAGGTATATATTATGGCAGTATTAAGGAAGAATGCAGCAGACAAGAGGACAGAGGAACAGAGAAGAAATGACGCAGCGCAGAAGGCCAGGCCCAAGGGCACCCAGGACACCACCTATGTAACAACTGGGCCAACAACCGGTAAAGCTGATGAGCGTGACGACAATCCGGCTCCCCCAGTGCAGGAGGAGATACCGGTAACAGTAGTACCGTCTAAGCCTGCCGGCGGGATCCTGGATGATGCCGGCAACGGACCGGGAGTGAAACGGTAATTGCAACAGAAAGGCAATGCTATGAGGACACTAAGATTTAGAGTATCCGGCCAGGAGTTGACGAGGGCTCCTGGCTGTGATTTTAGCAACATTATCGCTGGGACATCCGGGTATCTCCAGGTGGCGTTTGAGTTTGGGCCAGACTGGGACGATACGGTCCGGGTGGCAGCTTTTTACCCGTATCTGCAATCCCCGGAGGTTGGCAGACTGATCAGAGATGGGGCCTGCATTGTGCCGGATGAAGTGGCGGCTTATGATCAATTTAAAATAGGGGTGGTTGGTCAAAGAGAGAACGGCCAGCGGATTACCACCAATCTGATCACGATCAAACAAGAAAGGGGGAGTGGACAGGCATGGCAACAGTAGACGAGATCCTTACAAAACAGGCTTATGCAGCCGGGGATGAGACATGGACCAAGGATAACAACTATCCATCCTACACCATGTACGCGGAGCCGGAGTATGTCCCGGTCACCAACAAGCGTATTGCAGACTTTAATGACCAGGTATCCGTCCGGGGCGAGCAGAACGCCCAGTTTGTGGGCTTCCAGCTGCCCAGATATGATGACGCCATGGATCTGACCAAGCAAAATCTGTATATCCACTACCAGACAGCCTATGGTGGCAGCGATGGCGTACCCTGCAATGTATCCTGGTCGGACAATTACGTCAGGATGTGCTGGATGATACCCGGACAGGCAACCCAACAGCCAGAAGCAATACAGATGATGATCTATGCAACCGGCACCAACAGTGTGGGGGATCGGACCGTCTGGAAAACCCTGCCGGCAACATATACCATCCATGACGGCCTGGAGATAGGCGGTGGCATACCGGAGCCGGATCAAAGTTGGTATGAGCAGTTTGTACAGCAGATGGAGGGTAAGGTATCCACTGCCCAGGGATACGCCAATGATGCCCAGGCAAGCAAGGTTGCGGCTGCGGGATCAGCCACGGCAGCAGCAC
>NZ_JBEPLZ010000046.1:0-20678 GCF_040545455.1 Enterocloster citroniae
TTTTTTTGGGGATTTAAACTGATTCTAGGTCATTGCGTACGCGCTGCCAGAGAGCACTATATAACCTAGATTCGTTAAAAGAGGCATCCACCATATAGGCGGGTGCCTTTGGTATATTTGTCCCGGCGTCTGAAACTTAGGGCGTCCGGGGCCTCCTTACAAAACAAACATAAAAGAGGTGATCAGCATGGCCAGGGCGCCAGATCCAAGGATAGAGCAGGCAAAGGCCATGTACCTGAAGGGCATTAAATTGGTTGAGATTGCAAATCAACTGAATCTGCCAGAGGGGACGGTCCGCCGCTGGAAGTGTACTCATAAGTGGGATAGCGAACGCTCGGATAAGAAAAGCGAACGTTCGCATAAAAAGGGGCCGCCTAAAGGGAGTAAGAATGCCCTTGGTAATAAAGGCGGCGCAGCCCCAGAACAGAATAAGAATGCAGAAAAATACGGTTTCTTCTCGAAGTATCTTCCGGAAGAGACCGTTTCCATTATCCAGGAGATGCCTACCGATCCGCTTGACATCCTCTGGGACCAGGTACAGATTGCCTATGCTGCCATCATCCGGGCACAGTCCATCATGTATGTCAAAGATCGGGATGACGTGACAACCACCAGGATAGGCCATAAGGATGGCGATACGGTGACGGAGGAGCGCTGGGAGGTGCAGCAGGCCTGGGACAAGCAGGGCAACTTCCTGCAAGCGCAGGCCAGAGCGCAGAAGACGCTGGAAGGGCTCATCAAGCAGTATGACGAGTTGCTGCATAAGCGTTGGGATCTGGCCAGCGAAGAACAGAAAGCGCGGATTGCACAACTCCGGGCTCAGACAGATAAACTTACTGGGAACAACCAGGAGTTGGAGGATATGGATGGGATAGAGGGTGATATCTATGGTGGCAGTAAATAGGTTTGTCAGGAAAAAGACCATCCCTTTTAACTTTTCTGAAAAGCACAAGGAGTATATACGTAGATGTGAGACCTGCATGTATAACGTGGCCGAGGGTGCTGTTCGTGCCGGCAAGACGGTGGACAATGTGTTCGCTTTTGCGCATGAACTTAAGACCACGCCTGATCGTATCCATTTGGCCACCGGATCCACCATGGCCAATGCAAAGCTTAACATCGGGGATGCCAATGGTTTCGGCCTTGAATGGATATTTCGTGGGCAGTGCCATTGGGGGAAGTACAAGGACAATGAGGCACTGTTTATCAAGGGGCCGGACACAAGGGGAAAGCAGAAGATTATTATATTTGCCGGTGCTGCCAAGGAAGACAGCTATAAAAAGATCCGTGGCAACTCCTATGGTATGTGGATCGCAACAGAGATCAACCTGCATCATGACAACACCATCAAAGAGGCCTTCAACCGTCAGCTGGCCGCGCAGCGGCTAAAGGTGTTCTGGGACCTAAATCCGGATAACCCAAGGGCGCCCATTTATGCGGAGTATATAGACAAGTATCAGCGACAGGCGGATGCAGGAGACTTCCCCGGCGGGTACAACTACATGCACTGTACCATCTATGACAACATCAACATTACTTCGGAACGTCTACGGGAGGTCGAAAGCCGGTATGATAGGAACAGTATCTGGTACCTGCGGGACATCAAGGGGATGCGCGTGGTGGCCAATGGCCTTATCTACCGCCGGTTTGCAGATGATACAAGTACCAAACAATATGTCTTCCGCCTAACTGACAAGCCAAAGGACATCATGGAGATTATCCTTGGAATTGATTTCGGTGGCAGCGGATCCGGACATTCTTTCACGGCCACGGCCATCACCAGGGGATATCATAATGTGATCGCTCTTGCTTCAGAATGGATAGGCTGCAAGGATGAGAAGGGGAACCAGATAGAGATTGACCCGGAGATGCTGGGGACCATGTTCTGTAACTTCTGCCAGAAAATCATAAGCCGGTATGGGTATATCACAACAGTGTATGCAGACAACGCAGAGCAGACGCTGATAGCCGGGATCCGATCCAGCTTACGCAAACACGGTCTTGGCTGGGTTCGTGTAGAAAATGCCCTAAAAACTGAGGTCAATGACAGGATTAACGCCACCGCTATTCTAATGGCACAGGGGCGTTTTTATTATATCCAGGGTGAGTGCCAGAGCCTTGTGGATGCTCTAAGCACAGCCGTATGGGATCCCAAGGAATTAACCAAGAACGTCAGGCTGGATGATGGTACGAGTGATATTGATAGCTTGGATAGCTTTGAATACACGTTTGAACGGCAGATCAGCCGTCTGATCAAATACGGATAGGAGGTGATGATGACGAAATTCACAAAGATGTTAGACTTGATCATAAATGTCCTGAATAAGGATGCGGATACCCAGGTGGATGTGTGTATGACATCTCAGATGGCAAATCTGATAGAACTTTGGACCAGGATGTATGAAAACAGATCACCGTGGGTGAATAACAAGGATGTGTCCAGTGCCAACCTTGCGCCAGCTATTGCCTCAGAGATTGCGCGCTTGGTAACGTTGGAACTTAAGTCTGAGGTGACTGGAGGGCCAGCGGCGGATTACCTGAATGAGCAATATCAGCGTAAAGTGATCAAGGATCTGCGGCGGTATGTTGAGTACGGATGCGCAAAAGGTGGCCTGATTATGAAGCCATATATCACGAAGCAGGGAATTGAAGTACAGTTCGTACAAGCAGATTGCTTCTTTCCTTTGGGTTTCGACAGTTCTGGCCGGCTTACGCAGTGCGTATTCACGGAGCAGTTCCGGAAAGGACAGAAGATATATACCAGACTGGAAGTGCATACGCTGCAGGGGAACCGGGTGCATATTACCAACCGAGCCTTTGTGGCTACAAATGATTATAGCCTTGGCAGTGAGGTGGCGGTCAACTCCATTGACAGGTGGTCTGAGTTGGTACCAGAACTGTTACTTGAGGGCGCGGATCGGTTACTGTTCGGATATTTCAAGGTACCATTGGCCAATGCGGACGATTCGGACAGTCCGCTTGGGGTGTCGGTATACTCCAGGGCAATTGGGCTCATCAAAGAGGCAGACAGGCGGTATTCCAATATTTGCTGGGAGTATGAGGGTACACAACTGGCCGTGCACATAGCCACATCCTTACTTAAGTACAACCAGGATCAGGATAAATATGAATATCCAGGAGGCCAGGAGCGTCTATATCGTAACGTTGATTACAATACCGGTGCTACAGATAAGCCATTCATTGATACATTCAGCCCAGAGATTCGAGATACAGCTTTATTTAATGGATTCAATAACCAGCTGAAGCTGGTGGAGTTTAACTGCAACTTGGCCTACGGCACCCTGTCAGATCCACAGAGCGTGGATAAGACCGCCACTGAGATTAAGACCAGCAGGCAGCGCTCCTATGTGATGGTGTCCGATACCCAGATGGCATTACAGGATGCCCTGGAGGATCTGGTGTATGCCATGAGTTTCTGGGCGGCACTGTATGGCTTAATTCCAGCTGGCAACGACTATGAGGTGTCATCTGATTGGGACGACAGCGTGATCGTAGATGCGGAACTGGAGCGTCAGACAGACCGGGCTGATGTAGCAATGGGCGCAATGTCCCTGGCAGAATACAGAGCCAAGTGGTATGGCGAAACCCTGGAGGAGGCAGCCAAGAACCTGCCGGAACCAGCATTGACGGAGGAGTGAGGATATGAAGTTAAAAGATCTATGGGTCAGGATAGGGAATATAGAAATATCATCAAAAGATATGACTAAATTATCGCTTGAATGCGGGAAAGCAGTAATAGAGTATGATGAACCAAATACACCGGAGGGAGTGTCAAAGTTTTTCAGGCTTGTATGCCGTCCAAACGAAGTTGAGTTTATATGTCCATATGAGGTCAGTGAAGATTATAGAGATATCACAGGGAGTGTGACCAAGACTACGTTTTGTACGAAGGAATGCCCTTATGATACTTGAGATAATGTGAACGGAGGAGTGAGGATGAAAGGTAAAATATTTAGAATCCTTTGGCGATGTAAGCGGATACGTCCCCTTTTGTGGAGGTGGTCTCCAAGTTTAGGCCATCACGCATACATGGAGGAATGGGACCAAGCATTTTTAAAAGGCTTTAATGATGCATTAAAAGCGGGTGGTCATAAATGACACCGGAGGAACTGGAGAAGCTGCCAAAGCCATTAGAGCGCACCATGACGGCGCTGGAACTGTCCATTATGGATGAGATCATACAGCGGATCAAGGAAGCTGCGCAGGTTACGCCGGTCATTGACTGGCTGCTGATCAGGATGGACGCCATAGGGACAAGCCGGATCCGGATTAAGCAACTGATTGGTAAGGCCCTGGAAAAGACTGACCTGCAAGTGGATGATATCTATGAGCAGGCAGCGCGGTCTGATTACATACGCAACAAGGAGATTTACGAGGCTGCTGGTAGGGATTATTTACCTTACAAGGATAACCAATGGCTCCAGCAGGTTGTGGATGCAGCCAAGCGGCAGACCAAGGATACATTGAGGCCGCTGGAAAACATCACTCAGACTACCGGCTTCAACGTGCCTATGGGTAATGGCAAAAAGGTATTCACACCGCTATCAGAGTATCTGGAGCGTAGCTTAGACAAAGCCATGCTGGGGATCACCACCGGCACTAAGACATACAGCCAGGCCATCGGTGATGTAATTGACGAGATGACGGCCAGCGGCATCCGTACCGTAGATTATGCATCCGGGAAGTCAGATAGGATTGAGGTGGCAGCCAGGCGCGCGGTGATGACAGGTGTGGCCCAGATGACGGATAAAGTCAACGAGAAGAACATGGAGACACTGCAGACAGACTACTGCGAGGTGGACTGGCACATGGGCGCCAGAAACACCGGGACAGGCTATCTGAACCACCAGAGCTGGCAGGGGAAGGTCTATAGCAGTGAGGAGATGCGGACTGTCTGCGGAAAAGGACAGATGCTTGGCTTTGGAGGGATTAACTGCTACCACATAGCCTTCGCCTTCATTCCGGGCATCAGTAAGCGTAAGCACACGGATGAGTGGCTGGCGGAACAGAACAAGCGGGAAAATGAGAAGAAGGCATATAAAGGCCGGGAATACGATATCTATGGTGCATTACAGCACCAGCGGAAGTTAGAGCGTACCATCCGGAAACAGAAGCAGGATGTGAAGCTGCTGGAGAGCGGCGAGGCTGACAAGGAGGAGATTGTAGCTGCTAAGTGCCGGCTACGGCTGACTAATAAGGCCTATGTGGATTTTTCGAGGGAGATGGGATTGCGGCAACAACGAGAACGTCTAAGGATACCGAAATAGAAAATAGCACGCGGGATTATTCCGAGTGTTATTTTTATACTTAAAAATCGGTCAGAAGATAAGACCTAAAATAGTCAGCCGTTGGTGGATGGTTACACACCTATAAATAACCTAAGGACGGACGAGAAAGGAAAAGAGAATGAAGACAGAGGATTTACAGGCAAAGGGGTTAACTCAGGAACAGATTGATTATGTCATGGCGGAGTATGGCAAGGACATTAATGGGATCAAGCAGGAGAGGGATACATACAAGACCCAGCTTTCCACGGCACAGGCCACGCTTAAGAGTTTTGAAGGCGTAAACATATCGGAACTTCAGGGGAAGATACAGACCCTGACTACGGATCTGGCCAACAAGGACGCCGAGTACCAGAAGCAGCTGGCGGAACGGGACTTCAATGATCTGTTGAAAACCACTGCAGAAGGGTTTAAGCCCAGGGATCTGAAAGCGGTCATGCCTTTCCTAGATGTGGAGAAGCTGAAAGCCAGTAAGAATCAGGAGACAGATATTAAGACGGCCCTGGAAGCTGTAAAGAAAGACAATGCATATTTGTTTCAGGATGTCAGTATTCCCCGCGTGGTTGCGCCAACTCCTGGCCCAGGGGGAGACAAGACAGACGACACAAGGACACAAGCAAACAATGCCTTAAGAAGTATCTTAGGCAGAGAATAGGAGGTAATACAGTATGGCTGTAAATATTACAAGCAGGGCTGATGCGGAGGCCATTATCCGCGAACAGGTTATTTCAACTATTTTCCAGGACGCTCCGAAGCAGTCCACGTTTATGAGCATGGCACGTAAGCTGCCAAACATGACTAGCAACCAGACCCGGATGAGGGTGCTTGATTTCCTGCCCACAGCCTATTGGGTAGATGGAGACACTGGCATGAAGCAGACAACCAGACAGGCTTGGGATAATGTATTCATTGAGGCTGCGGAGTTGGCAGTCATTGTGCCGATTTCCGAGGCAGTGCTGGATGATGCGGAGTTCGACATCTTCGGTGAGATTACACCGAGGGTTAACGAGGCAATTGGCCAGCGCGTGGACAGCGCCATCATTTTTGGCGTGAATCGTCCGCGTAACTGGCAGAATGACATCATTACGCTGGCCAGGCAGGCGGGCAACAATGTGACGGTAGGTTCCAGCCCCGATTATTACAATCTGCTTCTGGGCGAGGGCGGAGTCATTTCCAAGGTTGAGGAAGACGGATATATGGCTACCGGAGCATTAGCCGCCATGAGCATGAGAGCGAAGCTGAGAGGGATCCGGGCAACGGATGGCAGTCTTATCTTCAAATCCGATATGCAGGGTTCTACCAACTATGCGCTGGATGGGGCGCCGATGTATTTTCCGCAGAACGGCGCCTATGACAACACCATTGCACAGCTGATTGTTGGTGACTTCAAGCAGGCGGTGTATTCCATCCGTCAGGATGTGACGGTAAAGATCCTGGATCAGGGTGTCATCCAGGACCCGATAACGAAGGAAATCGTCTACAACCTGGCACAGCAGGACATGGTTGCCCTGCGTATTGTATTCCGGATGGGATGGGCACTGCCTAACCCGGCAACCAGGATGGACGAGGATCGTGTAGGCTGTCCGTTTGCATATCTGGAACCGGCAACAGCAGTAACCACTCAGAAGGTAACATTTACGGTTCAGGACAATGCTGAAACACCAGTAGCCATTAGTGGGGCAATTGTGGATGTGAATGGCTCCAGGGTCAAGACGGACGCGTCCGGCGCGGCGGAGTTCAATCTGCGGGCAGGGACATATCCGGCGAAGATTAAGAAGTCAGGCTACGGCCAGGTTACCGAGACCGTGACTGTAGCAGATGCGGCAGTAACAAAGGATGTAACCCTCATCAAGCAGTAAGGAGGCAGGCATGATGCAGGCATATACTGACGAGATGTACTATATTAACGACTACCTGAAGGGGAGGAAGCCGGTCATCACAACTGGCTTCCCTTTTTATGCGCGCAGCGCCAGCCAGATCATTGACCGGTATACATTCAACCGACTGAAAGATGTAACGGAGGTTCCGGAGGAAGTACAGATGTGTTGCTGTGAACTGGCGGAATCCGAGTACCGCATGGAGAAACAGCAGAAAGAATCCGGAGGAAAGGCATCGGAGAAGATCGGTACTTATTCGGTCAGCTTTTCCAGCGCCCAGGAGTCAGTACAGGCCACGGCCAAGGAACAGCGCAGCATTGTTATGAAATGGCTGGCAGATTCCGGCCTGTGTTACCAGGGGGTGTGATATGTATACCAATGCAGATGTGACGCTGTATTTATACAGCAAAGAGGGGAAGGCCGAGAAGTACACCAGAATGCCCATAGAGGGTGTGTACTGGGAGGACGTGAGGCAATCCACCTTTCTAAAGACCGGCCAGCGGGACGGTACATCCGTGCTCCTGGTCATCCCCCTGGAGAGCCTGGACGGCCCCATAAAACTGACACAGGGCAAGGACTTGGCTGCCAAGGGCATTATTGAGGGCGAGATAGACTGTAGCAGTCAGGAGGCTATGTCAAAGTCCCTGGCAGCCCTTAAGGCAGCCTATGGATTCCTGACAGTGGTCACGGTAGATGAGCGGCTGTATGGCAGCGAGTCCGTGCAACATTATGAGTTGGCCTGCAAGTAGGGGGTGAGGGGCATGAAGGTGGAACTTAACATAAGCACCGCAGAAACTATCAAAAGGAATCATGGGCTGCAGAAAAGTGGTCCAGTGCAAAAGTTGGTTGATTCAGAGGCCATGCGGTACATGAGTGACTACATGCCGCGCAGACAGGCAGGAGAACTGGAACATATGATGATCATGGCCACAGTGATTGGCTCCGGTCAGATCGACATACCAGGCCCTTATGCCCATTATCTGCACGAGGGCATTTTATACGTGTCCCCGACAACGGGCAGTGCTTGGGCCAAAGAGAATGAGATTAAAGTTCCCACGGACCGGGAACTGACCTATGCCGGCGCCCCAATGCGTGGAAAGAAGTGGTTTGACCGTATGAAGGCCGACCATAAGGATGACATCCTTCAGGCAGTTCAGGCTTTGGCAGACAGAGGAGGGAAGTAATTGACAATCATAGATTTTATGAGGCAGAAACTGACAGAGTATCCCAAAATATCGGAGTTTCTGGTTGATGGAGATATCCATGTGGATTTCACGGCGCCGGGCTCCAGTTATGGTCTGTCCAGCAATGGAGACAGCCTGGTCAAGGAGGACTTGCTGGGTAACCAGACCCGCCGACACAATTTCGCCATGTACGCGGTGGCGCCTTCCTTTACGGATTACTGCCGGCTGGCCAACAGCAATTTTTTGCTGGAGTTGGGATACTGGCTGGACAGCTTGCCGGAGGAGTATGGCCTTATTGCAAATATCGGAAACCAGGAGCTGGAAGCAAGGTTCCTGAAGGCCGCCACATCTAACGCAATGGCTATGCAGCCCATGGGCGAGACAGTTAATGACGGTATCCTGTATCAGATACAGATACAGGTTACATACAAAATAGAAAGTGAGGAATTTTAAATGGCAGAAACGATCACAGGAAAGATTAAACGTAAATTTATGGCCAACTACATTGATGCAGCCCCTCCGTCTGAATCCAAGGAATCCTACGTCCGTTTGGGGAAAGACCTGGAAGAGTACATTGTAGAAATGAACGCCAATGTGGAAACTAAGAATAATATCTGGGGTGAGACGTCCGTTACACTGGACAGCTATCAGCCCCAGGCCAGTGTAGAGCCATACTATGCCGAAATCGGAGAGCCGCTGTTTGAGCGTCTACAGGGAATCGTGGATGAACAGCAGACCTTGGATGATCTGAAAACCAGTGTAGTTGAGGTCCATCTGTGGGATCCGGTTGAGGCGGCAGACGGCACATACGTGGCTTACAAAGAGGATGCGATCATAGAGGTATCCAGCTATGGCGGTGATACGACCGGATATCAGATCCCGTTCAATGTGCACCATAGCGGAAATAGGGTCAAGGGTAAGTTCGTGCTTGCTACAAAGACTTTTACAGCGGATACCTGAACAGAAGCGCGGGCGGCGGCAGATCCGCCCGTGGTGTATTTAATTGATCACGAGGAGGTAGAGCCTGATGGCGAAGATGAAGAACCTATCATTTAATGATGGATACGAGAGTTTTACGATCAATGATGATCCCACGCGGATTATCCGGTTTAACCCGGCTGACCCTGAAATCATCAACCGAGTGTTGGATGTGCAGAAACATTTTAAAGATTATAAGCCTCCTGCAGAGATAGAACTGAATCCGGATGGAAGTCCCAAGGGAGACTTGGAAAAGAGCGGAGCATACATAGGGGAATTTACAGCAGAGATGCGGAAAGCCTTTAATGGTATATTTTTATCTGATGTATATGATACGATCTTTGCCGGCCAGTCTCCGCTTTGTATCATTGGTCAGAAATATCTGTACGAGGAAGTCCTGGACAGCCTGCTTGTGCTGATGAAGCCTGCGGTTGAGACATACAACAAGAAGAACCGGGAGAAGATGAACAAGTATCTGAAGGACATTAAGCAATGATTGGCATACTACCCACCGGCCTTGATATAGGTGGCATCAGTTATCCCATAGAGACAGACTACCGGAATATATTGGTATTCCTGGCTGCTTGCAATGATCCAGACTTCACAGCAGCAGAAAAACTTGAGATCCTGATGAAGCGGCTGTACCGGGATGGTTTTTACGAGATACCACAGGAGCACATGGAGGAAGCCATACTGCGGGCTAAGTGGTTCGTGGACTGCGGTCAGGAAGATGACGATAAGAAGCCGGCCAGGAAGGTGATGGACTGGGAACAGGACGAGCCTATCCTATTCCCTGCTATCAACAAAGTGGCGGGTATGGAGACCAGGGCGGTCCCGTACATCCACTGGTGGACCTTTTCCGGGTATTTTATGGAGATCGAGGAAGGAACCTTTTCCACAGTCCTGGGCATCCGACAAAAGAAGGCCAAAGGCAAGAAACTGGAAAAGTGGGAGCAAGAGTTTTATCGGAACAACAAAAAGCTTTGTGACGTCAAAAGACGGTATACCGAAGAGGAACAAGCGGAGATCGAGTATTGGAATAAATTGTTGGGTTAAGGCGCTGGATGAGCGTCTTATTTTTATGCGCAGGCAGGAGGTGATAACATGGCAGCAGGCGGTAGTGACGGTAGTCTAAGGTTTGATACAGCGATCAATATAGATGGGTTTGAGGATGGCATTTCTACCCTTTCAAAGGCAATGGACCGGTTGACGAAGGCCGTGGACCGGTTATCCACCAACATCCTGAACCGATTTAACGGAGCGGGACAGGCAATGGCCGAGACTGCCAGCAGCGCAGAGAGCACATCGGATGCAGTGGAGACAATTGGTGATGCGGCTGATAAGTCAGCAGCGCAGGTTAAAAGCCTGCAAGAGCAGATGGACGCGATCAGTGTCCACGATTGGCAGGACAATGCATCAGATGTTGCATCTTCCGCGCCGGTTGCCGCTCCAGTTGCAACTCCTGCTGAATCACTAAATTATGACCCCAAAGCAATGGCGGCGGTATTCGGGGAAGAGGCAGCGCAGATACAGAACTATGCCGATGCAGTTGTGCGATATGGTGAGCAGGGGGCCGCAGCCTTAAACCAGATGGATCTGGAAGCACAGGCCCTAAAACAGCAGATGGACCAGCTAAAAGTGCAGGATATGGAAGCTGTACAGACAACCCCCAGGGAGGCAGTTGCGGTGCTGGTAAGCCCGGAATCCATGAATTATGATCCCGGAGCGATGGCCGCAGTATTTGGTGAGGTAGCTTCCAAAATCCACAACTGGGCCGAAGCGGTGGAACAATATGGAGGTCAGGCTAGCATGGCCATGAATGGACTGCAACAGAATGCAGCAGAAGCAGAACAGGCTGTGTCGGAAGCGTCCAACCAAGGTGCAGAGCAGGCCCAGGGGTATGTAGGGGTTAAGGAGTCGATCCTGAATGCATTTAAAACTGTACCACAGGCATTCAGCCAGATACCGGCAGTAGCCAAAAGGGAGTTGTCCAAGGTGCCTGGGATTGTAAAGAGTGCATTTTCCTCTGCCGCCCGGACAGTGACCAGTTTTGGAAAGATGCTGGGAAAAGGACTTGCCAACAAAGCAAAGCAGGCCGTGTCCAGTCTCAAAGGATTGGGAAAGTCATCAAACAAGGCAAGCCAATGTGTTTTTAAGTTAGCCAATATGTTTAAACTCATGCTCATCCGTATGGCCATGAGGGCAGCCATTCAGGGCGTAAAGGAGGGCATGCAGAACCTGGTGCAATATTCAGACAGTGCGAACCAGGCCATGTCTGGTCTTATGACCAATATGACATACCTCAAGAATAGCTTTGCAGCAGCATTTGCGCCGATCCTGTCCATTGTGGCGCCGGTACTTAATACACTGATCAATCTGTTGGCAACAGCGGTTGGATACATAAATCAGTTCTTTTCTGCGCTGGGTGGTGGGAGCACATTTGTCCGAGCCAAGAAAGCCAATGAAGATTATGCAGCCAGCCTTAAAAAGACAGGGGGTGCTGCGAGTGCTGCCGGTAAAGAGGCCAAGAAAGCCCTGGCTCCATTTGATGACCTTGTGCAGATACAACAGCAGAGCGCAGATGATTCTGGGGGCGGTGGCGGAGGAGCCAGCCCATCCGATATGTTTGAGACAGTTGGGATTGATCAAGGTATCAGTGACTTTGCAAACAAGTTGAAAGAGATGTTCGCGGCTGGAGATTGGGAAGGTATTGGACAACTGATCGGCCAGAAAATCAACGAGGCCGTGCAAAGTTTCACGGAGTTCATCAGCTGGGATAACGTAGGGGCGCAGATAACAGCCTTTGTGACGGCCTTTACGACCTTATTTAACAGCCTGGTGGCCACCATTGACTGGTATGCCATTGGGATTATGTTTGGTACAGGTATCAACACACTTGCTGCTACACTCTTTATGCTGCTTACCCAGATTGACTGGTTCATGCTGGGGAATGCTCTGGGCGTAGGATTGATGGGGATGGTCGACACGGTTGACTGGAACCTGTTTGGTGCAACAATAGGGGCCTTTTTCCAGGCCAAGATATCCGGTCTTCTTGGATTTGTTCTGGCTGTAGATTGGGGAGCGATTGGGGCTGCCATAGCAACCTGTCTTATGGGCCTCACAGGTCAGATTGACTGGGCGCAGCTGGGGTATCTTTTTGCTGCCGGGCTCAATGCAGCCTTTGCCCTATTGGGGGAGTTTGCAACTACGTTCGATTGGATTGAATTTGGTACCCAGCTTGCAACCAGCCTAAGTACATTTTTCCAGACCTTTGACTGGGCAGGAGCCGGAACAGCCATCAGCGATATTGTGATAGGGATTTTAAATGCCCTCGTGACGTTTATCACAGAAACGGACTGGTGGGCATTTGGGGATGGTGTGGCTACGGCTCTGGAACATATTGACTGGGCAACGGTTGCTAATAGACTCTTTGCAGTAATAGGAGCTGCGTTGGGTGGTATCGGCGCCATCATTGGTGGATTGATATCAGATGGTGTGGTTGCCGCAAAAGAATATTTCCAGGATAAGATTGAGGAATGTGGTGGGAATGTTGTGGATGGGATTTTTAAGGGTGTCATTGATGCTATGAAAGCTGTGGGTACTTGGATAAAGACCAATATCTTCCAGCCTTTCATGGATGCATTCAAGAGCGCCTTTGGCATACACAGCCCATCAACGGTAATGGCAGAGATGGGCCAGTACCTGTGGGATGGTTTCTGTGACGGGATAAAGGAATTCTTCTCCGACCCAAGCGCTTTCATTAAACAGCATATCACTGACCCGTTCGTGAATGGAATCAAGAGCCTGTTGGGAATTCATAGCCCGTCAACGGTCCTTGCTGGAATCGGCTCCAACACAGTGGCCGGGTTCAACCAGGGTGT
This sequence comes from Enterocloster citroniae, assembly GCF_040545455.1. Lineage (NCBI taxonomy): Bacteria > Bacillati > Bacillota > Clostridia > Lachnospirales > Lachnospiraceae > Enterocloster > Enterocloster citroniae. The sequence goes on from NZ_JBEPLZ010000046.1 coordinate 13,227, forward strand.
CACGGACGAGCAGACCGCGTCCCAGAATGTAGTGAAATCCTGGGCCTCCGGAGTGGCCAGTTGGTTTTCGGATAAGTTCGGCATCAGTTCAGGTGACTCCACGGAGTCCAAACAGTGGGCCACAAACATCCTATCCGGATTCAACAACTCAGTCACGAAGAATTATACAAAATCCCAGAGCGTCATGGAGACCTGGGCGGAGAATGTCCGTAAGTGGTTCGTGGGAGCGGATGAGGTGCAGGGGGTGAATGAACTATCCTGGACGAAATTCGCGGACCTCATCATCCAGGCATTCAAGGCTAAGATTGACGACAGCCATAACGAGACCCAGTCACCCATGGAGACCTGGGCAAAGAATATAAAGGAATGGTTCTGGGGCGACAGTGACCTGGAAGGAACCGGAGGGATGTATAAAGCATTTTATGACATGGCAAAGAGGATCAATGAGGGATTCGCCAATGGTATCTCTGACTTTGCTTACATGGCAAAGGACGCCATTAAAAAGTGGGCAAGGGAAGCCATGGAAGAGGCCGAGGAAGAGTTTGACATCAACTCGCCGTCTAAGGAGTTTTATGGCATTGCAGAGTATGTAGTGCGCGGATTTAATAACGGTATCAGTGCTATGGCAGCATCATCCCGCAGCACGGTCCAGAAGTGGCTGGATGGCGTCCTGGATGTGTTTGACGGTGTGGAGATCCAGTTGCCGATCGGTATCAACATCCCGAACGCAGCATCCTATCTGCCCAGAATGGCCAGCGGAACCGTTGTGCCGCCAAGGGCTGGGGAAATGTCCGCCAGCATGAGGAACACGGCAGGATACGGCCAGGAAGAGACACTGGGCTACCTGGTGGCTAAAATGGACGAGATGATAAGCCGCCTGCAGGCGGAAGGGAACCGGCCAATACAGATTGTCATGAACCTGACCGGGAACCTGGCTGCGCTGGCACGGGTGCTTAAACCAGAACTTGACAAGGAGGCGGCCCGCAAGGGTGTGAGCCTGGTAATTGTAGGAGGTTGATATGGATAAGGTATTTTTACTGGACGGCAAAGCCTATAACGTTGAGGTGGAGAAGGATTCACTGGAACGCAGCTTTGCCGTTACGGATTCGGAGCAGTCCGGACGTACCATGGACTACACCATGGACAGGGACATCATAGGGACCTTCTACAACTACACAATGAAGATCTACCCAAAGATGGATGACCTGGCATCCTATGATGCGTTTTACAACATCATATCCGATCCGAACTACGCGAGCCATGAGATGACCTTCCCGTATGGGCAGGAAACGTTGACTTTCCAGGCTTACGTCAGCCAAGGTAAGGATAAGCTACGGATCCGGAACGGGAAGAACATCTGGGGCATGGATGGGCTGTCATTAAACTTCACGGCCATGGAACCACAGAGGAGGCGGTAAGAAATGAAGTGGGACATAAGGGTAGAGACCAATGGACAGCAGCCGTACTCCTCCGTGGATGATCTAACAAGCTATGAACAGAACATGCCCCCCTACGCTTACTGCCTGCCCCGCTACGCTAAGATGGATGGGACATACAGTAACGTGCCAGATGTGTTGGAGCATGGGCAGAATGGGTATATCAGTACGGCCCTGAGTGGCCAGGATGGGGACTTTGGGGTGCCGCCAGTGATAACGGTCACCTTTGACCGGCTTAAGACCAGCAATGGCGTGTCCGTGGTGTTTAACCGGATATCCGGGGATTATGCCAGCAGGCTTAAAATAGCCTGGTATAAGGACACGGAACTGGTCCAGGAGCAGGAGTTTGCGCCAGATGGGGTGGAGTACTTTTGCCTGGCCAAAGTACCGTTGTTTAACCAGCTGGTTATCACATTCCTGGAGACCAACCAGCCATACCGGTATCTGTGGCTGTCGGTGCTCAAGAACCAGAGGATGACGGATGCCGGCGGACTTAAGATTGTCTATGACGACATTGCTCTGGGAGCCGCAGATGATCATACAGCAGCAACGGATGACAAGGACTACTATGTTGACTTGCAAGACCTGAAGGTGGGCGTTGAGTTCCCAGATTATGCCCTGTGCCTGCCACGATATGCGAAGATGGACGGAGGGTATAGTAATGCTCCGGATACCTTGGATGATATGGGATATGTCAGTGACAGCATATCGGATGCAGATGGGCGCTTCACGGCGCCTCCGGCATTGACATTCACGTTTGGTCAGAACCATTCCAGTGTGGGGATAACCTTGACATTTAATGATTATTCTGGGGATTACTGTAGCGAGGTCAACATCAAATGGTATCGGGATGATACGCTGCTGGCTAATCAGAACTACTATCCGGATACATACAATTATTTTTGTTATGGAATCGTGGATTATTATAACAAGGTTGTTATCACATTCCTGGAGACCAGCAAGCCATACCGGAATGTATTCCTCACAGGGATTACCTGGGGCCTTATCCGTATTTTCAAGGATGATGAGATAGAAGACATCAACTGCCTGATGGAGCTGAATCCGATATCCGAAGAGGTCAGCATCAACACCATGGACTATACGATCCGGAGCAAGTCGGAATATGCATTTGAATTTCAGAAAAAACAGAAGCAGACATTATATTTTGATGAGGCTATCCTGGGTATTTTTTACCTGAAGGACGGCAAGCAGTTGGGAGAGAAACGGTACTCCGTGGAAACTCAAGATGCAGTAGGGATCTTAGATAATAATCAATTCATGGGTGGGATATACAGCAACACTCTTGTATCAGATATCCTGGACGGCATTATGGATGGGGAGGGGATCACCTATTTTCTGGATGATGCCTATGCAAGCACCACGGTAAGCGGATACCTGCCAATATGTACTAAACGTGCGGCCCTGCAGCAGCTTGCCTTTGCCATTGGCGCCCTGGTGGATACCAGTTACGACCGGCAGTTGTACATCTATCCACAGCAGACAGAGGTGACAGGAGAATTTACGACCAGGGACATATTCTTGGGGCTGACCTTGGAGCACAGCGATATCATAACCGGGATCCGGCTGTATGCACACAGTTATACTACGGGGACAGAATCAGCGCAGTTATACAAAGGCAGCTTTACCGGAACCACAAAAGTAGAGTTTTCAGAGCCGTATCACGGACTGTCAATCACTGGTGGGACCCTTGGAGATCACGGTGCCAACTATGCATACATTACCGGTACTGGTGGTGAGGTGGTGTTGACTGGGATCAAATATAATCACAGCACTGTCTCCATGCTAAAGGAAAACCCGAAAATCACCCAGAACAAAAACATTGCCGAAGTCAAGGAGGCTACGCTGGTGACTGGCAGCAATGCCCAGGCAGTCCTGGATCGTGTCTATGATTATTATAGCAACAATGAGAGTATCAGTTTCCGGGCTGTCATAAACGATCAGGAACTAGGGAACCGTGTGAATGTAGTTACCGGGATCAAGGGAACCATGACAGGGAATATAACAAAGCTGGATTTTAAATTCAGCCGGCGCAAGATTACGGCGGAGGTGACAGTGAAATGAGTACGGTATTAGACACGCTGATAACGGACAGGACAGCGGATGACCTGGCCAATGATACGGATAGGGCATATATAGCCTATACGGACCTGAACCGTGTGGAGCAGGCATGCGCTCTGCTGGCTGGACTGCTGCATGTTGACATCCGGACTAAAGAGTGGGGGATGGAGGACTTCCGGACGGATACAGAAATGGCCCGCTTATTGGGAAACATAAAAGCTTTGCGGGCGGCTTATTTTACAAAGACCAGCACGCCGGTCACCCCAGCAAAAATTACATACAGCAGCGTCTATCAGGCGAATGATATCGAACAGATACTTAAGGATTTGGGAGATATGTACGACAGCATGGTGAGCGGGCAGCAGCGCCTATCATTCAAGCTGGGGGCTAAAGCGATAGGAAACAGGAGGTAAATATGGCACTGAAAACAAATTATAAGGCAGATGTCTTTGAAGGCAACCGTAAGTATCAGATTAGTACGGATGCGCAGGGAAAATCCGAGATTGTGGATGTGACTACATACAGTCAGGAGGGGGATTTATTTAAGCCCGAAGATATCAACGCCATCACCACAGAGATCAACCGTATGACCAGAGAGGTGGAGTTGACCTTGCTGGCAGCCAATTGGAGCGGCTCTGCCCCATATGCCCAAACGGTCAGCGTCCCCGGCCTAAAGGAGACAGATAAGGTGCAGATGATGAGCGCCATCAAGTCTACCACTGCGGTGGCCACGGCATATACATGGGATAAGATGGGGGCACTGGTTAAAGCGGGTATTACTGGGAATGGAGAGGCTACATTTTACTGCCCGAAAAAGAAACCTACATCTGATTTTAACATTAAGTTAGTGGGGGTGAGCGTGAATGAGTGATATTTTGATACCTTATGGCGGGGGCGGAGTTGATCTGGATGTAGTGACTGCCACAGCAACTGACGTAAGAAAAGGTAAAGTGATCGTAGACAAAAATGGGGATCCCTTAACTGGCACCATGACCGAAAAAGCAGCGGCTACATATACACCAGGAACGGCGAACCAGACTATTGCTGCTAACCAATATTTAACTGGTGTTCAAACCATTAAAGGTGATTCAAAGCTGCTTGCGACCAATATCAAAAAAGGAGTGTCGATATTTGGGGTTACAGGAACCTGGGAGGGATATGTACCCGGATCAAAAGACCTGTATTATAAAGGGACCAATTCTGGCAATTTAAAATTCGGCACAGCCTTTACGTTTGTCTCGGGCGGATCTGTTATTTTTGATACGGCTCAAATGACATGCAAGGCTGATAACGGAGCGGCATTTAGATGCTGTTACTTATATCCCAGCGCATCACATAATTTAACTCCTTACAGTGCATTAAAGGTAGACTTTCGGGCTGGGACTGGAAAACTTACTGCCGACTCCAAGTTATACTACGGCACCAGTTTATCCGCAGTTACCACAGAATCTGTGGGGGGATCTTTAAGCGGAAATACCTTATCATTTAATATCAGTGCCATTAATGCAACACGGTATATCGCACTTTATCTATACTGTAATGGCTCTGGGATTACATTTTATATTGACCGGGTCTATTTCGCATAGTTATAAACTGGACGTTACGCCACCCTGATCCCGAAAACATTCCCGGTGAATGGTGTCCTGCTCCATGATGGATCACTGTCACTTCCATGAGCATCGTTATAATATTCGACCGATAAATAAATCTTTGGGGCAAAAGATCCTGCCAATGCGGTAATATCCGTAACAAGGTCAAGCGTTGACTTCAGACTCATGTTGGTCCTAGATGTTTTTATCTTTGTTGACCCATTCCATAGTTCGATGACTGCAATGTAATAGTCAGCATCAGTATAATAATCAACACCTGCTAAGTTGAAATTAACAATCAGCTTAGTGTAACCACTCCATGCAAATGCTTTACCAGCCGTAAATTGAGGATACGAATATTTGGTTATTTGAATCCTGTCTGATCCAAAATAGACAGCCGCATTATTGGATGCGAAGCTATATGCATTATTTCCCTTATAATACAGATCGGTAGCCGTAGCAACATACCCTTCCCAACTTCCTGTAACCCCAATTATAAGGAGATGAAAAATAGATCCCAATCAAAGGGACCTACATAGTCACATTATATCATGAAGAAAGGAAAATGTAATATGAAAGTATTAGTAATTTATGATAACACAGGCCGTATTTGAACCATTGTATACAACAAAGAAGAGGAAAGGTGAGGTATATGAAAATGAGATTTTTAGACAAGTGTAATGCTGCCTATGGGGCAGCCGTAACGGTCCTGGTGGCCATACTGGGGCCATACTGGTACATATTTGCGGGGTACCTGCTTTGCAATGTCCTGGACTGGCTGACAGGCTGGTACAAGGCCAGGAAGCTGGGACGAGAGTCAAGTAAGACTGGATTAAAAGGTATCCTAAAGAAACTGGGCTACTGGGTGATCATCCTGGTATCCTTTTTGATGCCGAAATTATTTATTGGTCTGGGACATGACATTCTGGGACTTAATCTGGATTTCCTGCTGCTTTTGGGATGGTTCACCTTGGCGTGTCTCCTGGTCAATGAGATCCGCAGTATCCTGGAGAACCTGGTGGAATGTGGTTACAACGTGCCAGCTTTTTTAATCAAGGGCCTGGCCGTAACAGAGAAACTTATTAACGCAGAGACCGAGAAGGTCAACTAAGAAAGAGAGGACAAGATCATGGCAGTATTAAAAGGACATGCAGACAAGAGGACAGAGGAACAGAGAAGAAATGACGCAGCGCAGAAGGCCAGGCCCAAGGGCACCCAGGACACCACCTATGTAACAACTGGGCCAACAACCGGTAAAGCTGATGAGCGTGACGACAATCCGGCTCCCCCAGTGCAGGAGGAGATACCGGTAACAGTAGTACCGTCTAAGCCTGCCGGCGGGATCACAGATGATGCCGGAAACGGACCGGGAGTTAAGCGTTAACCGGCAGAAAGGCAATGCTATGAGGACACTAAGATTTAGAGTATCCGGCCAGGAGTTGACGAGGGCTCCTGGCTGTGATTTTAGCAACATAATTGCGGGGACATCCGGTTACCTGCAAACAGCGTTTGAGTTCGGCCCCGATTGGGACGACACGGTCCGGGTGGCAGCATTTTATCCGTATCTGCAATCTCAAGAGGTTGGCAGACTGATCAGGGACGGGGCCTGTATTGTGCCGGATGAGATAACGCCCTGTGATCAATTTAAAATAGGGGTGGTCGGTCAAAGAGAAAATGGCCAGCGGATCACCACCAATCTGATCACGATCAAACAAGAAAGGGGGAGTGGACAGGCATGGCAACAGTAGACGAGATCCTTACAAGACAGGCTTATGCAGCCGGGGATGAGACATGGACCAAGGATAATAACTATCCATCCTACACCATGTACGCGGAGCCGGAGTATGTCCCGGTCACCAACAAGCGTATTGCAGACTTTAATGACCAGGTATCCGTCCGCGGAGAACAGAACGCCCAGTTTGTGGGCTTCCAGCTGCCCAGATATGATGATGCCATGGATCTGTCCACCCAAAATCTGTACATCCACTACCAGACAGTGTACGGCGGCAGTGACGGCGTACCCTGCAATGTATCCTGGTCGGACAATTACGTCAGGCTGTGCTGGATGATACCCGGACAGGCCACCCAGGAGCCCGGATCAATCCAGATGATGATCTATGCAACCGGGACGGACAGTACGGGAGATAGAACCATATGGAAAACCCTGCCGGCAACATACACCATCCATGACGGCCTGGAGATAGGCGGCGGTATACCGGAGCCGGACCCGTCCTGGTATGAGCAGTTCGTAGCGCAGATGGAGGGTAAGGTATCCACTGCCCAGGGATACGCCAATGATGCCCAGGCAAGCAAGGTTGCGGCTGCGGGATCAGCCACGGCAGCAGCAC
>NZ_JBEPLZ010000047.1:0-16621 GCF_040545455.1 Enterocloster citroniae
TGCAGACCTACATCTAGTTTAGCACAGGAGTTGCTTTTATCTGAAGATATTCCCTCCACCTGCAGAGCAGGTGGTTTATTTTTACTGTGACACAAAAAAACAGAAGGCCGGCACGGTAACGTGCGCCTTCTGCTGTGGTGTCAATATAAAAAAAAGACAACAAAAGGCCGCAGACAAAACACTGTCTGCGACCCTAAAGATCATAAAGCAGAATCTATGGTTTCATAGATTCCCTTTTCTTATCAGGCTCCGCACAATGTTTTGTGGTATATACTTGTTCGGAGCCAAACTCAATACAAAATTTTCCAAATAACATTGTACTCACCCTTTCCTGGATTCTAAAATAATTATAGATGGTTGCTGGGATTATGTCAATGCGGAGGGATTCACCACCGGACATATTTTGCCACAGCGTTTCAATACCCATATTTTTATGAGCCGCCCGTATGGGCTATTCCTTACCTGCATTAAGTTCCCACAACTTCTCCGCATTCTGGATGATTTCTCCTGACTTCCGTCCATATTTCAATCCCTTTTCAACAGCTGCGACCAGTGCGGCGCCGCTTCGCCCATATCCCATTGTCCGAATAGTCTCCTTAATAAGCATATCCTTATTCAAAGCACCCTTATTTCCCAAAGTGACACAAACCGCGTTTTTAATTTCCTGTTGGCATATTTCATCCGGATATCTCTTATCATCAGAATTTTGTTCCAGGCGATACATTCTGTAAACATCAGGATCCTGATCCTTTTTCCAGATAAACTTCACACCCGCCTGCTTATTCGTTCTGGATACAGTTTTCTTAAGAGCCTTTTCGGCTGCTTCAAGCGTCTGAGCACTGGAGCGTCCGATATCAAAGGAACGGAGCATTTTTTTAACCAGCCGGTCATAGTTTATGGGCGCCTCCGCGTCAATGATCTGCTGAAGCTTTGCAGTGATAGAAGCCAGCGTGTCCTTCCGGACAAACTCTGCCGTGGACATAGGGGTGATCTCCAGCTCTGCCGAAATATATTCTTCTACTTGATATGCGATAATTTCCGATGAATTGCCTGCAGGTATTCCGGGCTGTTCTTCCTGCTTTGCCGCAATCCTCATTCCCGGTTCAATCAAAACTGAATATTCTGGATTTAATCGATTTTCCATATGTATGGCAGATGCTTGCTCTGCCACAAGATCCGCTTCTATCTCTACCGATTCTGTTACTTCAGTTTCCAAAGTCTTATCTTCTCCAGCCTTATCTCCTGCAGTCTCATTCTCCTCTGCATCTTTGAACTCAGCAATGCTGTTTTCAGAATTCATCTGCTGTTCGTCAGAAACTTCCTGCTCTGCTATATTACTTACGTCACATAGCTCTGCTGTCTCTTTAATCTCTACATTAATGTTTTCATCCGCCTTGCCCAAATGAGACTCTTGATATTCTTGATATTGTTCATATGCTTCCGCCCTTTGCTGATCCAAAATCTGAAGCAGCTTGCCAATCTCTTTTTCCCGGTTATCCCACCAGTCCATGGTCCAGATACGATGCAGCTTCCAGCCAAGTCCCTGCAAGACACTTATTTGAGCAACCTCCCGATCCTTTGTATTCACAGACTGTTTGTAGGAGTCACCGTCCAGCATAATCCCAAGCAGGTACTCTTCTTCCTTGTAAGGATTAATCACTGCAATATCTACCTTAAACTTAGAGTGGCCCACCGCCTTCTGATACTTAAATCCGGCATCTGATATCTGCCGGCAAATATGTTCCATGATTCCCTGGTCCTTCTGTACTCTGGTCTCAATGTATTCCCCCTGCAGCCGTCCCTTTTCGGCAAACTCCAAGAAATTCCTGAGGGACTCAACACCTTTAGCTTTCGTACGTTTCAGGTCGATCATATCCGCTGTCATGGTCGTAAATACAACCATTTCAGTTCTGGCACGGGATACAGCTACATTTAGCCGTTTCCATCCCCCGCCTTTATTCAGCGGACCAAAGTTTAATGACAGTTTTCCATTGGCATCCGGGCCAAAAGCAACTGAAAATAAGATTACATCTCTCTCATCACCCTGAACGTTTTCAAGGTTCTTAACAAACATTGTTTCTTCGCCAACATTTGCCCAAGTATCAAATTCAGGATTTTTCTGATATTCTTCCTGTAACAGGTCTTCAATCAATGTCTGCTGACTAATATTAAATGTTACAACACCTATTGTCTGATTTGTCAATTCGGGATCTTTATATCTTCGCTTAATTTCCTCCACAATAGTTCTTGCTTCACCTTCATTGACACGCCCCTTTCCCCGGTCAAAGAATCCCTCCGCTTTTACCAGTCTGACTCGTTTTACCCTGTCGTTTACTGATGGAAATGTCAGCATGGAACTCTCATAAAATTCCTGGTTGCTGAACGCAATCAAGCTTTCATGTCTGCTTCGATAATGCCAATGCAGATGAGCCTGCGGCATACCAAGAGCCAGACAGTCATCCAGAATACTATCCAAATCTTCAATATCCAGGTTATCTTCATCCACAGTATTTCCTGCAAAGAAACTGGTAGGCGGCATCTGATTGGGATCTCCGACAATCACTGCATCCTTGCCTCTGGCAAGCACTCCAACTGCTTTACAGGTAGGTAACTGTGAGGCCTCATCAAATATAACAATATCAAACAGGTCATTCTCTGCGGACAGATACTGCGCCACTGAAATGGGGCTCATCAGCATACATGGACATAATCTTGTGAGCACCGTGGGTATCTGTTCAAACAAAGACCGAATGGACACGCCCCTGCCATTGCTGCTGATGGCCCTTCGTAATATATTTAATTCCTTGCTCACCTGAACAGAATCCTGTGAGGTAGGGAGCTGATGTGTGAGTTTATAGAACATCTCTTCCTTTGTCAGATCCATAAACTCCTGATCCAACTTTTTAAACTGTATAATCCGTTCATTAAATTCAGTACCGGTAAATCCATTCAGCACCGGTTCGTTTTCCACAACTGATAGTATGATGGTCCTGTAAATAGATCTTAAATAGACATCCAGGATCTGCTCATGGGGCATACCCGCTTCATATGCCTCGCAAACAGGCGCCAGCCCATGTTCTCTGCATTCCATTACAATCTGTCTATAAACAATCCAATCTTTGATGGATGATGCATTTTCAAGAATACCTGTGCAAAGATCCAAACGGCTCTCCATCCAATCTTTATCATTTCCGCTGAATTCAAGCTTCAGTAATTCTGTTGTCGCTGTCTGCTTTTCTTTCACCGTATCAAGATCAGCAATCACCGCCTTAGCAATATCGATACAACTCTTTAATTCTCCTGACGCCTCCAGTCTCCTGATCTGTTCGGCAAACTGGGTCAATGTCTGAACCTGACATTTTACAAAAGCCTGATAGGCTTCCAATTCTGCATTTGTTGTATACTCTTGTAATATTTCTTTCCATTCACAAGACAATTGCGACTTTAAGCCTTCAACCGCTTCCGCTTCCTGCTGATAGAATGAAATATCTGTCAAATATACGGGAATCTTATCTGCCAGCACCGGGAACGAGGCATATGCCTGCATCTCCGCAGTAAGCGCAGCAAGTGCCTTCCCCTTGCCAAAGAACTTTTTATTTGCCTGATCATACTTATCACGGAATATATTCATATCCATTTTTAGGAAATTCTCGTTCCACTGGCTTAAGAAGTTCTCCTTTTGAGAAGCAAACGCACTACTCCGTTCCAGATACACCTTAGGATCCGCAAATTCCCTGTCTATAGAATCTGCATTTCTTATAAATGAAGGAATCTCCTCCGCTGCAATCACACCGCGGGCATCACTGCAAATCCCCCTCCACTCAGCCTCCGATACCGGCAAATTAAGTTCCATCTGTTTTGCAAACAGGTTTACATCTGCCTTCAATGTTTCAAGCGCGGACTTATAGGCACGTACAATATCTTCCAAATCAAATTTCAGTTTCTGACTGTATTCATTTTGGCGGATTGATGACAACGGATGATTATGAGGATGAGTAATGGCTTTTCCTGCCGCGACCAGTCTCTCTAGTCTGTGAATATGATGATCCAAGTCATTTTCAGTCAGTGAACCCGCATATGTATGATCAAAACGTATATCCTTACCAAATTCTGGTATCATCTCATATATATCCATAAGCTGGCGAAGGCTTTTACCGAATGCCCTCTGCTTATGGAGTGCTTTTGCATAGGCATCCAGACTTGCCCTCATCTTACGGATATCCTGAATCTTTTTATCGTAATCTGTCTGCATTCCCCAGACGCCAATTTCAAGACCTCGTCTTAACTGATCAAGAACAGCTTTTTTAGTTGCCTTATTTGAATGTAACTCCAGACAAAAATCCTGTATTCCAAGCCCTGCAAGACGCTTTTGTACAACCTCCAATGCTGCCATTTTCTCTGCAACAAAAAGCACTGTCTTTCCCTTTGTCAAAGCATTTGCCACCATTGCAGTGATGGTCTGTGACTTCCCCGTTCCCGGCGGCCCATGCAGCACAAAACTGACACCGCCAGCTGCCATATTGATGGCCTTCAACTGTGAAGAGTCAACCGTTACCGGCAAATACGCCTCATCCGTGTTAACACTGGAAGGAATTGTACAATCCCAGTCCACAGCTCCCATCATTAAGCTGCGGACTATTTTATTGTGATTAAGGAATTCCGTCCTACTATGAATATCATTCCACATTACAAACTGGGAAAATGAAAAATTACCAATAAAGCCTGCTTCCACCACATTCCACATAGGAAGATTCATCACTGCGTGTCGTATTATTGCAAATATCTTCGGCAGATTCAGTCCGTGTTCATCCATGGGCGCCGGATTAAGCCCCTGGATCTGTATATCAAAACTCTGTTTCAAAAACTCCAGCAAAGTAATATTAATCTGCGCATCCTCGTCCCTCATGTACAATGCATAACCTTTACTTGCCGACTTTCGGTTAATATCAATCGGTACCAGGATAATAGGGGCATATCTTGGCACAGCGTCTCTTTTTCCCTCAAACCATCTGAGAAGTCCAAGTGCCAGATACAGCGTACTGGCGCCATTCTCCTCCATTGATGTCTTTGCGGAACGATACATTTTAGTCAGGCAGCTGAAAAGTTCTTTTTCTGTATATAAAGAATGGAGCCTCCTATGTTTGCTTTCCAATGCTATAAAATCCGCAAATGGTCCCAGTTCTCCCAATGCCTCAACCGGCACTCCCTCCTCTCCCGAAACAGACATGTCTGCCGGTCTTGGCAGCACCAGAAATTCTTCCCCCTCAGATAACGCATCCTCCAGAGTATTGATATCCGCGGAAAGAAGGGGTACGACCGCCTTCGTCATTCTCATATTAATAAGCATATTTCTCATACTCATATCAAGAAGCTTGCGTTCCCACTGAGCTTGCTTTGTAACCTTTTCCTTGTCTGGAGAACGGGAAAGGTTGAAAGTATCTCCTATAGCAGCTGGTGCATTTGTAACATCCTGATCCTTGCGGTCCTCATGCCTTACCTCAAATCCGGCATCTGTTTTTATACGAACCGGAAGCGGCCTGATACCCATACTTCTAGCCCGGCATACATCTATAACAAATGCAAATCTGCTATACGCAGAGACGTTACCTTCAGCCAGAGCAATTGCCTCATCGAAACTTTTTGTTCTTCCTGAACACATGGCGGTGCATTCCACCACGATCATTTCATGAATGCCCTTAGACATTCTCTTCTCAAGCTGGGATGGATCATCCATGATCATATCTGAAAAAGATTCCTCTATGAGCCATACACCAGCAAAGATGTGGCCTTTCATCATAACCATAACCGGATTCAATCCCATAGCCTCCAGACATGCCACATACAAAAGCGTCATGTCCATACATGTTCCCATATGCTGATCCAATACCGCATCAGCCAAACGAATACGCTGCCCAAATGATTCAAAGCTTGAAGGCGGTTCAGCATATGTAATATTCTTCTGCTGGATTGCAGCATAAGCGGCAGCTGCCATGGTTTTCACTCTGTTTGGATCATTAAACTGGTACCCTGCAAGAGAGGGATCCTTTGTCCACTTATCCAGATATTTTGCAGCAAGCTGCAGCATACTGCTGACAACCGGGTGGTTTGGCATTGCAAATGCAGCCAGCAGTTCCGGTGTATATTGCAGTCCAGGCCACTGGTCAAAAGCAAGCGCTATCATCTCTTTTGTTTCTGAAGCCAGTTCTTCTTCTCCAAGACAAACCCTTACCTTTAGTTTGCATGCACTTCTCTCAGTAAGTGATGCAAGATATTCGGTATTAATACTTACTTTAAGGTTTCTGAAATGCAGTTCTTCTCCTGGTTTAATCTTTTCGATTCCAATCTCGAACAATTCAACCAGTTCATTGTTGGAATCTATCTTAATCATAAGATGATCAATATCTGCTTCCGAACCATTTTTTACACAGATATCCCTTACGATATGCGCTCCATTATGTACAACCGCATAAGTAAGCACATCATCTATTTCACAGGAAAGCTCTAGGCTCGTCTTAGCCTTTTTAATCATATCCTGATCCCAAGTCAGTAAAACAGCCGCCATATGTTTACAATTGGCTCCGGCTTTTGCATCAGGGCAAGTGCATTGCATTTTAGGGGAGGCATCTCCATCCAATTCAATTTCCACTTTAAAGTTATCGGGCCCGGCCACTATTGCTACAATATGATTATCATCTGTATGCAAATCATGGACAGAATTACTGTGAATATAATCCTCTGCGCCACATAATATATTCTCATTAAACAAAGTTCTCCAATCCATGATAAAACCTCCCACCCATTATAGCTTATTAATAAAACAGTGATAGACCATCTTTAATTTCTCAAAATAGCATACAATTGGTTAACTGTAATAAATTATACCATGATAAACATTCCTTTTCCAGGACATATCAGATGGGATTTCCATTTTATACCGGTATCTAATAATGATCTTTTTTTGTACATGCTGAAAAGGAGGCCTTATGCTTTGACATTACTCCTCTGGTTTTCCCCGGTAATAATGCTAAAAAATGAGGCCGCCAGCAAATGCTTTTGACCTCATTTTAACCATTATTCTTTCTTTTGTTGCTATGAAGCCGACTTATGCACGGTAACCTTTGCGCAGACCAACTCAGCTATATGCTCCGCTGTTTCATCTGTCAGCAGGAAAAACATTCCGTCATTAGTAGTCATTTTCTTTCGCATATCAGCAGGCAGAGAAGTGATTATATCCTCGTATTTGCCAGCATTGTCACCGTAAATCAATGCCAAAACTCCTGACTTTCGGAATACCCAATCCATTACAGTTTTCTTCATCTACCTGTTGAAACATTCAATCCTACAAGATTAAGTGCCATAATTTGGTTCTCCACTATCGCTTTATTGTTTGTCATATTGTTTTACAGCGTTCCTCCATAAAAGCCATCCATTTATCCCGCTTCATCATGGAAATTTTATCAGTTATGATTTCACCGCTCTCCTTGTTCTCATAAGTAATGGCAATTCCGATGGGCATAAAAGTCTGTGAGCATTTCTCCAATTTTTGGATATTTTTATAGGGAATCACAATATTTTCTTCCAATAATCCGGTTGTCACGATCAGTCGTTCCTCCGTAAAATATGCCCATCCCTTCTTCCATTGGCCCAATTTTCCTATTAGGCGCTCAATGTAATTGGCCTGTAAAAAATCAATCAGCGTATCTGATTCCTCCATTACACCAAGTTTTACAAGGTTCTTTTTCTGCTTATCCAGCTTTGTTTCCTTCATGTCTGTTCCTCCATTCTCCTGATTCCGGGCATGCCCGATACCCCTCCCCCGGTTAAACGGCGTCAAGGTGATTTTCTCTCCATAAGTGTCTTTCCCTCCGTCAGCCCCGTCCTACTGATGCAGTTTACTAGTTTTCCAACCTGTCTCAATTGCCGCATTACACTCCTTATCAAGCGCCTCGGCTACCTCCTGGGGTGTTTTGGTTCCAACAAGCAGTTCATGGATATGTGTATAAAATACATCGCGCACACCGCGCCAGTTTGGATTGTTTGCGGTGAAGTCCACCGTGTTGCCTGCGTTGGCGGTATATGCCTCCTGCATAAAAATGTACTGGCTTACACGTTCTGCTGTGGCGTTGCTGGCGGGGATACCAACCTGCGCATAATTCATGAGTTCCTCAGTGGACATAAAATAACGCAGGAAATCCTTGGCGGCCTGAACCTTCTCCTGGTCCCCATTGTCAAAAATCTCAAAGCCGGTGACAAACGATGTATTATATCCGTTCCCATTCAGGCTGGGAAAATTGGCAACCCCTGTTGAACTCCTGTCCATACCAGGCAATGTGGCGCTGTTTGCCATGTAGATAGCAAGCTGGTTATTTGTAAACAGATCACTGCAGTCAACAATCTCCATATTTTCACAACCGGCTGGGAAATAACCCTTTTGGTAGGAATCCGCGATCCACTGCAGGGTGGCAATCCCCTCTTTTGTATTGAGATTAAAACGTCCATTTTCATCAAAGAACGGACTCCCCTTGCTGCGCAGTAAAGTCATGATATGCGTATCTCCCTGGTCGTTCTTGGCATACATCAACATGGGATAGGTCATCTCAGGCAGCCCTGCAGCCAATGTGGAGAGAATATACTCCCATTCCTCCGGTGTCCAGTTCTGTATCGTGCCATCCTCTCCAACGTACTCCGCCAGTCCGCATTGACGGAACAGATCCCGGTTATAAATCAGCGTGTTTTGAAGGCTGTAGTAAGGCAGCATATAGGTCTTGCCTTCCACCTGGCTCATTTTCCAGAGCATATCATCAACATCTGCCCGCATTTCCTCCGTGATAATGTCGTCCAGCGGCACCACACGGCCTGTATGTATATATCCCGACATGTTAAAGTAGCCTTCAAGCAGAATGTCCGCTGCATCATCCGTATCAAAGCATCCGGTAATATATTCGTCCTCCTCCGTGTAGCCGAACTTCACAACCTCCACCGTGACATCCCATTCCGTGTACTGGGCGGCAAACTCCTGGCCTGCCTTGCTTAATACTTCATAAGAATCGGTAATGCCTGTGTCGGCGTTGGCCACGGTCAGCGGAGGGATTTTTACTCTCAGTGTGATCTGCTTCTTGGCTGCTTCCTGTGTTTTGCATCCGGTAAGCGCACCTAAAAACATAACAATGATTATTCCCCCCGTGACAATCCGTATCCAATCTTTCATTTTTTCTCCCCTCTATTTTACTGCTCCAAGCTTCTGTATCATCTTACTTACATCAATTGGTTTTGCAATAAAACCGTCCATTCCAGCTTCCCTCGCCCGGTCCTGATCCTCCCTAAACGTATTGGCTGTACACGCATAAATAATAACCGTCTTGGCGTCAGGACGATTCAGCCTGCGGATGAGCTTTGTCGCCTCATAGCCATTTCGCACAGGCATTTGCACATCCATCAGGATAAGCCCGAACTCATATTGAGAGGACTTTTCAAACAGTTCAACTACCTCGCCTCCATCTGCGGCCCGCACTGCGGTGAAACCCGATGTATCCAAAATTTCCATAAGGATTTCCGCATTTAAGTCATTATCCTCAGCTACCAGAATATGCAGTTTTCTCTCGTTTTCATGGTCCAGGTGTACGATGTCTGCCGCGGCAGCACTGCCAAAATCCTCCGGGGCAGTCTCTGACACTAAAGACAAGGTAAAGCAGCTTCCTTTGCCAAGCCGGCTTGTCACAGACAGCGTGCCTCCCATTTGCTTCGCCAGCAGAGAACTGATGGACATACCAAGACCGGTGCCCTGGCTCCCCTGTGAAATACCGCTGTGCTCCTGGCTAAACGGATCAAATATCTTTTGTTGAAACTCTTCGCTCATGCCGCAGCCGGTGTCTTCTACCTGATAGGTTGTCAATATCCTTTCACCTTCGGCCGACTGGAGTACCCGCATAATGACGCGGCCGCCCTTTGGAGTAAATTTAACCGCATTTCCCAAAATATTGACCAGGATCTGTTCAATCCTCATATCATCTCCAATAAGATTGGAACAGATAATACTTGTTTCGACCCGAAAGTCAATCCCCTTATCCTCCATACGGCTGCGCATCAGAGACTCAGTCGTGGAAACCAGCTCGTCAACAGAAAACGGCTTTGGCACCAACACCATTTTGTCAGATTGAAGCTTTGACATATCCAGAATATCGTTGACAAGTGAAAGCAGGTATTTTGCAGTTGAATCAGATTTTCTAAGATATCCTGTCATCCGTTCATGATCCCCAATGTTCTGCTGCATCAGATGGATCAGGCCGATGATTCCGTTAAGAGGCGTGCGTATCTCGTGGCTCATGTTTGAAAGGAACTCGCCGCGGGATTTTGCTTCCGCTCTTGCGGTTGCGGAAATCAGAGAGATGCGGACAATCGCAAACATCATTAAGCACAAAACGATCACAACCACCACAAGCATCACAACTGTCATGAGTACAAACTGCTGAGTCTGTTCGCGGAACACCTCCTGTGGAACTGTGAGAACGATACTCCATGTCGTACCGGGCATCGGAATAAAGGATACCACCTGTGCTCCCTGATCTATATAATTAAAGTGCAATAGAAACTCTTCTTCCTGCCCTATCCGGGCGATAATATCCGAAATTTCCTTTTTCGACAGACCCGCACGATTTTGCAGCTGTTCAAAATAGTTGTCGATTTTCCCTATTCCCGCGCTGCGGTCCCGGTTGACAACGTAATTTCCGTCTATGTCAATAATTCCGGTATAGCCACGCCCGTCAAAGCTGTCTATTTTCAGGCGCTCCGCCATCAGACTGATTTTTGAAAAGCCGATGATTCCAATAAACTGAATATTGTCCACCTGAAAGGGCTCACACCGAACTCCATACACAAGACTTTCTGTGATCGTTTCCAAAACGTCCAAATTGTCATAACGCATAACAATTTTATCTTGATCGGAAAAGAGTGACAATACATACTCCTTGTCCTTTTCATTTTTTATTACATTTGAGCCGGAGTATGTATTTCCATCAAAATCCACCAAATAAATTGTATTGAATATATTGGAAATCTGCTCCAAATTCAAGCGATTGCAAACCTCCTGAATATTAGCGCATTGGCTGGTCTGCGTTCTGGTATAAACCGCAGACAGGGAATCCCACGAGTTTTCCAGTTCACTTTGAATGTTCTGCATATCGTGTTTGGATAGTTCCTGCATCGAAGCTACCACCGAGGCGTCAGTTGCTTTGGTGAGCTGTTTCATATAGACGCAGACCGCAAGTGATAAAACGGCTAATGTCGCTATGACAAAAGCAATCGCCCGGGTTTTATTTCCTCTTTTCATAACATCCTCCATTCTCCGGAATGTTCCGCTGGTCCAGATGCACTTCATCGTACAAGCATTTGACCAGAATCTATTATCCTGCAAATGCCAGAGGGAACTTTACGGAAAAGAGTATACAGGGCTCATCCATACAATTCAAACCGTTCGGCCAGTTCTTCCAATACCTGCGCCTGTGAGGAAAGTTCTTCACTGGCGGCAGCCAATTCTTCTGATGTTGCGGAGTTACTCTGCACCACATCCGATATCTGTCCTACTTCTGCTGTAATCTGTAAAACGGATTCGCTTTGATAGTTGGTTGCGGCAGCTATCTTATCCACTGTCATTATCACCTGTTTTGTACTTTTTACCACCTGTGCCAGCGAGCCTGCTGTTGCACAGGCTGCTCTTTCTCCTTCTTCAACCGCAGCCGCTGATTCCTTAATTAACACCGTTGTATTTTTAGATGCTTCCGATGTTCTGTCCGCCAGATTACGGATCTCTTTTGCGACTACCGCAAATCCCTCCCCGGCCTTACCTACTCTCGCCGCTTCCACAGAAGCATTTAAAGCCAGAATATTTGTTTGAAATGCAATGTCCTCAATTGTTTTTATGATTTTAGAAATCTGACTGGACTTTTCACTGATTACTTTCATTGCATCAATCATTTCCTGCATCTTTTTACTGCTCATGGAAACCTGTATACCTGCCTGGTCTGTCTGAACACGTGCATCACCCGCATTTTCCGCTGTTTCATTTACACGTTCAGATATATTATGTACGGCTGCTGCAAGTTCTTCAACCGATCCGGCCTGTTCCGCCGCCCCCAGAGCAAGCGCCTGCGCTCCGGCAGATACTTGTTCGCTGCCGTCTGCAACCTGTTTTGCCGAATGGCCGATCTGCAAAAGAATACTGTCAAGGTTATCGCGCAGCTCCCTCATGGAAATTAAGATACGGTTATACTGACCCCTGTAATATTCTCTCGCTTTCGATTGAACCCTGAAATTCCCTTGTGCCATGGAACCAAGGATATCGCTGATATCCTCAATGATCGTATGCTGGTAGCTGATTAAATCGCGTATGCTGTCCGACATTTTACCCAATTCGTCTTCTGATGTATAGGCGACAAATGCTCCATCAAGTTCTCCTCCGGCCAGCTTTTGGGCGGCATGCTGGATTTCATTGACAGGCCTGAGAATACCATTGGATATATAAAGCCCAAACAATAATGCAGACACAATACTTAGTACCATAATTACAATCACTATAACAATTGCAGCTGTCCGCGCTTGCTCCCCTTCTTCCACCATAAGCTTCGCATTCCGGCCTGCTACATCTGCTATTTCCTGAAGCGTATCCGACATCTGGTCCAGAAGCGGGATATAATTTAATTTCATGACCTCATAAGCTTCCCCACGTTGATCTGATTCCATCAGTTCAAACACCTGGTCGCGGTATACGATAGCCTGCTCTAAGAAAGAATCAACCTGATCCACCAATGCAATATCCCCCTTAAATGACTTCCGGATCACAGGGAATGCCGCACGCATATTACCAAGATGCCTGTTTGCTTTTTCCACGTTCTCATTATCGTCCACGTCCGAATCTAATATGGCATTCAGGAGATCCGCACGCGCAGCCTGCATTTCCCTCTTTGCCATCCACACATGAACCGTAACGGTATAATTATTGTTGTAAAAGGAAGACAGGTTATTACCGATTCTATTCAGCATAAACAGCGCTGTGATACTTGCCGCCAGGCATATGATGATGATCACTGCATATGATAACAGCAGTCTGGCCCTTAATTTCATATTCTGTATATGTCCCAACATAATACCCTCCCGGTAATGATATGATATCACTGTCTTAACAGTTCAGACATGGTTCTATAAAGCACGTCTATATCAATCGTTTTCCCAATATGGCAGTGCATTCCTGCCGCCAATGCCTCATTCATAAAACCCATTGGCTGTCATGGCGAGAATCGATCCCCTTGTGCATTCCACAAAGGGAACTTTTTATAGAAGGAATTAAGCCTCTCCTCAACAAACAACTGCCAAAGTCCGGCAAACACTTCTGAATTGTCAGTTTGCAGAGCATCTTCCATCCGGCAGATCAGATCATCCGAATTGGCTTCCATCTGCCCGGCTGCCATTAATACAGCCGAAAAAATATACCCCCAGGCTACAAGCTCCCTCAATTTACCGTAAATCTCCCGCAAAGACGCGGAAGGGCATTCGCTGGAGATGAAATTCAGAAGAACATCTATACAAAGTATACTGTTATTTTTATCATGAAGCATTCTTATTGTCTGTAACAGTTCCTTACTCCTCTCTCTTTTAACCGATTCCAATGTATAGTGAGTCACATTGCGGACCGTCAAAGCCAGTATCTGCATTGCCTCTCCATGAAGGCGCAGGTTTTCCCGGATTTCAGGTCTGCCCATGATATCAATGTCAACTGATTCCAGACAGACCTTTGTCCCAATCCCCATATAAGTCCTGGTCACCCCAAGTGAGTTCAATACATCCA
Organism: Enterocloster citroniae; assembly: GCF_040545455.1. Lineage (NCBI taxonomy): Bacteria > Bacillati > Bacillota > Clostridia > Lachnospirales > Lachnospiraceae > Enterocloster > Enterocloster citroniae. The sequence continues at coordinate 13,838 of NZ_JBEPLZ010000047.1, forward strand.
AAGTCCGGCGTACTGTAATTAAGGAAACATGATACCGCTCCGCCATCTTGGGCAGCGAGGGCAGATAGCTTCCAACCGGATAAACATCCCACAGAATCTCACGGATAATGGTGGAGGCCAGCGTATAACGAACCTGCGGCCGCTTCCGGTAAATTGTCCATATAAACGGAATCTGAGTCTCATGCTCCAGATGATACGTTTCACGATTTAAGTCAATAAACTCCATAATACCCAAATAGATATTATAATAATAGGCATCTGTTTCTTCTTTTAGGCGGTTTGCATTTTCCGCTGATAATAAATCTTCCACTGCATAATTCGCCTTCCTATCATTTCTAGGGGGATAGAAATAACTGATATAACGCATGTTCTGCCAAAAAAGGCCAAGCAATAACTCATTATGAAATGTATTCAAAACGTCCACATACAGCCTGATTGGCTCTGATGCGGCTTGGCCCGCTGTCTTCGTCCCACCGGGGTTTTTCTGCAAATCCTGTTTTAAATTCTGTATACCCTTTTCCCATATTGATGAAAACACTAAATTACCATTAAATTGAACGTCCTGGATCCCCTCCCTGCGCAGAGCAAAATACGTTACAACATTTTCCCTAAACAGTTCTTCCGATCCCTGATAAACAACCCTGGCAACTTTCCGCTTTTCTGTTTTTATATATCCATTCTCTTCCAGCCTGCTAAACGCAATTTGTACGGTATTCCGGGCCACCCTGAACAAAGTGCAAATTTGTGGTACCGACTTCAATTGTTCGCCGTACTTGTATATACCAAAGAGAATACGAGACTCATAGTACTCGTAAATCAATTCATTCAGCTCATCCCTTTTTCCCATCCTTGTCCTCCAGTTTAAAATAACATCTCTTGCGCCCGATATTCTTTATCAGCCAAGCATAATCCGTCCGGCATTTCCTGAGAAAACAGTAATTTCTAAAAACGATCACCCACCCTGCTCATGATGGGTATTGTTTTATTGTACCACTCTTTCAGGAGGGATGCAATGCATATACTAGCATATTCTTACCATATACGCGAAAGGATCCTTATTTAATCCCGGCTAATGTCGAAGTTTTAGAAAAATGGAGATGTTTACTGTTACGCGTATAAAGAAAACAAAATTCCAAATTCTTCAACACTTGGGAAGGATTACAGTCTTGCTTCGGGGAGGGATCACAGTCCTGACCAGAAGAGGGATCACAGACCGGCTCAGATAAATTTTTATTGCTTGTCCCAAGAATGCAATTTATTTCATTAAAAAAGGCTAACCGTTTACTTTTTTCGGTCAGCACTTATTTTATCTTTTTTATCTCTTTTTATCTGTCTCATATCTGTGGAAGAGCCTGTTTGAAATTTTCCAATTCCACAAGCCGGAATCTGCCATAATGTATCTTATACTCAATAAAGTACGATGGATTGTTTTAAATGTTTTCTTGAATTTCAATGCCGTAGTCGGATAGTTTCATCAAAGCCTTATCCATTATGCTGACCTTTTTGCTCATAGTACGCGTATCAAGTTTATGGGCTGCTTAAAGGGAAAAGTACGCTATCCTGTTCGTACTTATAATAATATTGTTCCATCTTTTCACCTATTTGACCGTATATTGCCTAATAACCTTCTTTATCGTTGCCGAAGTTGATTGTTGACCATTAGCACAACGCAAAAGCTGATTATACTCTGACTGTTTCAACTTCATTCCTTCAATCGCCATGGTTCCGGCAACCTGTTTTGCTAACTTTATCGCATCTTTCTTCAAGATTTCCACCTTCCTAGTAGTATTATACCAGAAATCTTCTTATGATACTACGAATTTTTCTTCTTTTTCCATCGGACCAGAAGGTATGTCTTTTTTCGACATAATTCCACATAAACCTCACCATTTGTTGAGGCTGTGATTCGGGTGCCTAAGAAACAAAATACCACTTTTGCTGAAACATCATCATGTTTTCAAACCACAACATTACAGAAAACAGATGGATTATGGTGCCTTACTTACCTCTTTTCCACAGACTATTTTTGTCCAATACCCCGATGGTGGGATCGGGATTCCATATTCTTTACAACTTTGCAGCAGTTTAGCATAAATTAATCCATATTGCTTTGCCACACCGGAGGCAGATACTATATAACTTATTAAGCGCTTACCTTTCATGTACATTGGCTTGAATTGTTTATGGAAAGTGGAATAAAACACATTTATTGTTATTTTATGCAGTCTTTGCTTTTTGAGCATGGTTTTCCAAGCCATTGACATAATCCAACAGCTTTTGAAACTCCAATGCGGCTATCTTAAATCCAAAATGGAATCGGCTACGGTTCTTACCTCTGGTATTGTACCAAATATCCGAATAATTTGATATATCGTGTTAAGTTTTCAAGGTACAAATAAAATCAGATATTTTGTAACGTGTCTTTTGACACCTTAATCTTTTTAGTGGATAAATTTCAGGAGTAGGCGTGACTCGCATGAGTCACGCCTACCCCTGTTCGGAACCCTCTATTTCCCGACAGACAATCATGAGAGAATCTCACCACAATAAATGAAAACTGGATATTGGCTATACTCTATATAGTGGCATACTTAAGGTGCCGAATAAGGTCGGAAGGGGATTGGTGCTTCAAAGCCCGTGCGACAGACTGATTTTCAGCTCCTTAGGTGTACCACTTTTTGTTTCCATTGTATTTTGATGAGGACGCAGGACAGCCAACAGTTAAGCAAGGAGCTGCATCGGCTTATGCGAAGGAGGTTTGCTTTATGGAAGTATTGTATAAGC
>NZ_JBEPLZ010000048.1:0-16391 GCF_040545455.1 Enterocloster citroniae
GCAGACCTACATCTAGTTTAGCACAGGAGTTGCTTTTATCTGAAGATATTCCCTCCACCTGCAGAGCAGGTGGTTTATTTTTACTGTGACACAATTAAGGCCCCACAGCAGGTTGCCCAGCCATGAAGGCCCTAATCACATTACCCTCAGTGGGTAGATCCATTATTTGACCACGCGCACCCTCAGGACACCCTTGATGGCTCTCAGCTTTTCAATGGTGGCCTCCTCGGCCTTGTGCTCCAGATCCAGCAGCGTGTATGCGTACTTATCCCGGCTCTTGTTGGTCATATCAGAGATATTCACGCCCTGGCCTGCCAGTGTACCTGTTACCTGTCCGATCATATTGGGGATATTCATATGCAGGACAGCCACCCGGCTCTCTGTCTGGCAGATTCCCATGTCACAGGAAGGATAGTTCACGGAATTCTTGATATTTCCGTTCTCCAGGTAATCGGTCATCTCCTTTACGGCCATCACCGCACAGTTATCCTCAGACTCCTGGGTGGAAGCGCCCAAATGGGGCATCAGGATGACATTCTTCATATTGGCCACCTTGGGGTTCGGGAAGTCGCTTACATAGTAGCGGACCTTTCCCTCCTCCAGGGCAGCAGCCATATCGTCATCATTTACCAGGGTATCCCTGGAGAAGTTAAGGATCACAACCCCGTCCTTCATCATGGCCAGCTTTTCCCTGTTGATCATGCCCTTGGTGGAATCCAGCAGGGGCACATGGATGGTTATGTAATCACATTCCTGGAAAATGGTATCCACATTGGTAATATGCTTTACATTCCTGGACAATCTCCACGCGGCGTTCACGGAAATATAGGGGTCATATCCATAGACCTCCATCCCCAGATGGGTGGCTGCATTGGCAACCTCCGCACCAATGGCGCCCAGGCCCACAACGCCCAGCTTCTTGCCCTTGATCTCGCATCCGGCAAAAGCCTTTTTGCTCTTCTCCGTATCCTTTGTAATATTGTCATCCTCGGCATTGGCCTTGCACCACTCAATGCCGCCCACAATATCCCTTGAAGCCACCAGCATACCTGCGATCACCAGCTCCTTCACGCCGTTGGCGTTGGCACCCGGGGTGTTAAATACAACAATGCCCGCCTCTGCGCATGCATCCAGGGGAATGTTGTTCACTCCCGCGCCGGCACGGCCCACGGCCAGAAGACATTCCGGAAAATCCATATCGTGCATGGAAGCGCTGCGCACCAGGATGCCGTCAGCCTCAGCCGCATCCTTGGTCAGCTCATAATCAGCAGGGAACAGATCAGTGCCACATTTGGCAATTGGATTTAAGCAATGAATCTTTTTCATAATTATCATTCTCCTCTACATCAGCGCTGCTTTAGAGCATGTCGCTGTGCTTTTCCTCAAAATCAGCCATAAATGCAACCAGCTTCTCAACGCCTTCCATGGGCATTGCATTATAGATGCTGGCCCGCATTCCGCCCACGGTCCTGTGTCCCTTCAGGTTCTCAAAGCCGGCAGCCTTGGATTCCTTTACAAACAGGGCGTCCAGTCCGTCATTCCCCGTGACAAAGGGCACATTCATAAGGGAGCGGTCCTTCTTTTCCACGGTCCCCTTAAACATCCTGCTCTGGTCCAGGAAATCATACAGGATCTCAGCCTTTTTCTCATTGTATTCCTTCATGGCTTCCAGACCGCCCTTGGCCTTCAGCCATTTAAACACCTTGCCGCACATATAGATGCCGTAGGTGGGCGGTGTATTGTACAGGGACTCAGCGTCCACATGGGTCTTGTAGCGGAGCATGGTAGGGGTTCCCTCAAGCACGTCCTCAGACACCAGGTCCTCCCTTACGATCACGATCACGGTTCCTGCAGGTCCCACATTCTTCTGGGCGCCGGCAAAAATAAGGCCGTACTTTGTCACATCCACGGGCTCGGACAGGAAGCAGGAGGACTGGTCCGCCACCAGGATCTTCCCCTTGGTATTGGGCAGGGTCCAGAACTTGGTCCCGTAAATGGTGTTGTTCTCACAGATGTAAACATAATCAGCATCCTCTGATACGTCCAGGTCGGAACAGTCCGGAATGTAGCTGAAGGTCTTGTCAGCGCTGGAGGCAATGGCGTTGGCCCTGCCGTATATGCCGCCCTCCTGGTATGCCTTCTTGGCCCACTGTCCGGTCACAATGTAATCCGCCACCTTGTTCTTCATCAGGTTCATGGGCACCATGGCAAACTGCTGGGATGCGCCCCCCTGAAGGAACAGCACTTTGTAATTGTCCGGAATATGTAAAAGATCCCGCAGGTCTGATTCAGCATCTTTAATGATGGCGTCATAGGCCTTAGATCGATGGCTCATCTCCATCACTGACATTCCTGTCCCCCTGTAATCCAGCATCTCTGCTGCGGCTTCCTTCAGGACGTCCTCCGGCAATACAGCCGGTCCTGCTGAGAAATTGTAAACTCTGCTCATCTTGTTCTCCTCCTTAAATGGTTGTGGCTACTGCACATTTCCTCTTTAATATATATACACAGATGACTTCCACCTATGCAGACCCTTTTTAAGGATCCTCACAGAAGGAAGCCGTCTGACCGTATACATCATTGTACCTCTGTCCTCTACCCATGCACTTTACCAAGGTAATCTGATAACGTTTCCGAAGTATTAATGACTACTATACACTCTTTTTAATTAATTTTCAAGTCCGTATCGTCAAAAGCATCCGCAATGGGCGCACCCGGCGATACCATGGGGAACACCTTCTCATCGCAGCTGATCTGACAGTCAATGACAACAGGGACATTCAGGGAAATGGCCTCCCTGAGGGTGGGCTCCAGTTCTTCCTTCTGGGTCACCCTGTACGCCTTTGCTCCCATTGCCTCGGCAACCTTTATGAAATCCACCCCGTCATTAAGAATGGTCTGGGAGTAGCGCTTGCCGTAGAACAGGGTCTGCCACTGGCGGACCATGCCCAGCACATGGTTGTTTACGATCACTTCCACCACCGGAATGTTGTACCGGGTGGCTGTTGCGATCTCGTTCATATTCATGCGGAAACAGCCGTCACCCGCAATGTTGATGACCGTCTTGTCCCTGCACCCCATCTTGGCTCCGATGGCGGCGCCCAGGCCATATCCCATGGTCCCCAGGCCGCCGGAGGTGAGAAAGGTCCTTGGCTGGCGGTGGTTGTAATACTGGGCCGCCCACATCTGGTGCTGTCCCACCTCGGTGACGATCACGGCATCTCCCTGGGTCACCTCGTTGATGGTCTGCACAATAAAGGGACCGGTGAGCGTGTTCTTGTCATAGCGCAGGGGGTACATATCCTTCATGCGTTCAATATGGGCGATCCACTCGTCATGGTTAATGGGATCCAGCCTGGCGTTCAGCTTGCGCAGGATCACCTTCACATCGCCGATGACGCTGGCATCCACCTTAATATTCTTATTGATCTCAGCCGGGTCGATATCCAGCTGAAGGATCTTGGCATTCCTTGCAAACTTGGACGCATTGCCTGTCACCCTGTCGCTGAACCTGGCGCCCACCACGATCAGCAGGTCGGCCTCTGTTATGCCGAAATTAGAAGTCTTTGTTCCATGCATGCCCACCATGCCTGTATACAGTTCATCACACCCGTCAAACGCCCCCTTGCCCATGAGACTGTCCGCCACCGGGGCCTGGATCTTGTGTGCAAATGCTCTCAGCTCATCTGACGCATTGGACAGCACCGCGCCGCCGCCCACAAAGATAAAGGGCTTTCTGGACTTGCGGATCATCTCCACGGCCCGCTCCATGTCCTCCTCTCGGATGGTATCGCTCTGGCGCACAATCTCTTCGGGAACCTCCTTCTCATACTCGCAGGCGGCAGCGGTCACATCCTTTGTGATATCCACCAGCACCGGACCCGGGCGTCCTGTCTGGGCAATGGTGAATGCCCTGCGGATCACTGTGGCCAGTCTTTTAACGTCTTTTACAATAAAATTATATTTGGTAATGGGCATGGTAACACCGGTGATATCGATCTCCTGGAAGCTGTCCTTGCCCAGAAGGCTGTTGGTCACATTACAGGTAATCGCCACCATGGGAACCGAATCCATGTATGCCGTGGCAATGCCTGTTACCAGGTTGGTGGCGCCAGGGCCTGAGGTGGCCATGCAGACCCCCACCTTGCCGGTGGCCCTTGCGTAGCCGTCTGCCGCATGGGATGCGCCCTGCTCATGGGATGTAAGGATATGGGTAATTTCATCCTGATGCTGGTACAATGCGTCATATATATTCAGGATCGCGCCACCGGGAAATCCAAACACGGTGTCCACTCCCTGTTCCTTTAAACACTCAACTACAATCTCTGCCCCCGTCAATTTGCTCATATTTACCGCACTCCTTTTCTCTTAATATATACCGGCCTCTACTTCACCTGCAGAACAGCCCCTTTGTCAGCGGATGTCACAAGGGAAGCGTACCTTGCCAGGTATCCTGTGGTAACCTGCGGGGTCCTTGGCTGCCATTTTGCCTTTCTTGCAGCCATCTCCTCCGGGTCAACCAGCACATTCAGCTGGTGATTGTCAATGTCAATGGAAATAATGTCCCCTTCTTCCACAAGCGCAATGGGGCCGCCCACAGCTGCCTCCGGTGCCGCATGGCCAATGGATGCGCCCCTGGATGCGCCGGAAAAACGTCCGTCCGTGATCAGTGCAACGCTTGAACCCAGTCCCATACCGGCGATAGCCGAGGTGGGATTGAGCATCTCTCTCATGCCCGGTCCTCCCTTTGGTCCTTCATAGCGGATCACAACCACATCCCCTGCCACGATCCTGCCGCCCTTAATGGCATCAATGGCATCCTCCTCGCAGTCAAATACCCTTGCAGGCCCTTCGTGCTTCAGCATCTCAGGAGCCACGGCGGAGCGCTTGACCACAGCGGAATTAGGAGCCAGATTTCCCTTTAAGATGGCAATGCCGCCCGTCTCGCTGTACGGATGTTCCACAGGGCGGATAACATCGGGATTCCTGTTCTCGCAGTCCTTGATGTTCTCTCCCACGGTCTTGCCCGTCACGGTCATGCAGTCCAGGTTCAGAAGACCCTTTTTGCTGATCTCGTTCATGACAGCGTAGATTCCTCCCGCTTCGTTCAGGTCTTCGATATAAGTAGGTCCGGCCGGCGCCAGATGGCACAGGTTCGGTGTCCTTGCGCTGATCTCATTGGCAATATCCACGTTCAGCTCCACGCCTGCCTCGTGGGCAACGGCCGGAAGGTGGAGCATGCTGTTGGTGGAGCAGCCCAGGGCCATATCCATGGTCAGCGCGTTCATAAACGCGTCCTTGGTCATGATATCCCTGGGTCGTATATTCTGCCTGTACATTTCCATGACCTGCATGCCTGCATGCTTGGCCAGCTTGATGCGCTCAGAATACACGGCCGGAATGGTGCCGTTTCCCTTAAGGCCCATTCCCAGGACCTCAGTCAGGCAGTTCATGCTGTTGGCAGTGTACATGCCGGAGCAGGAACCGCAGGTAGGACATGCCTTGTTCTCGTACTCCTTTACATCCTCCTCGGACATGGTGCCGGCCGCATAGGAGCCAACCGCCTCAAACATACTGGAAAGGCTGGTCTTATGGCCCTTCACATGTCCGGCCAGCATGGGTCCGCCGCTGACAAACACGGTGGGCACATTGATCCTGGCAGCGGCCATGAGAAGTCCCGGAACATTCTTGTCACAGTTGGGCACCATAACCAGGGCGTCAAACTGATGGGCCAGGGCCATGCACTCCGTGGAGTCCGCGATCAGGTCCCTGGTCACCAGGGAATACTTCATGCCGATATGCCCCATGGCAATGCCATCGCACACGGCAATGGCCGGAAATACCACCGGAGTACCGCCCGCCATGGCCACTCCCAGTTTTACCGCCTCCACGATCTTATCCAGGTTCATATGGCCCGGAACGATCTCATTATAAGAGCTGACAATACCCACCATGGGCTTTTTCATCTCTTCTTCCGTCATACCAAGGGCATTAAACAGGGACCTGTGGGGCGCCTGCTGCATTCCTGTCTTAACTGCATCACTTTTCATGTTGTATCCCCTTTCACTTATCTGAATTTACCTATCTAAGGTTTGAAACCGTCAATTTCCGCTGTTTCGGCCCGCTGATGCGATCCGCCTATCGGGTCTGCTGATGCGATCCGCCTATCTGATTCTTGCCGCGATCAGGTCCCCCATGGCAGCGGTTCCCACCTGGCTGCATCCCTCCGACATGATATCCCCTGTCCTGTAGCCCTCTGTGAGCACGGACTGTACTGCTGACTCTATGGCATCCGCCTCATGGTCCAGGTCAAAGGAATAGCGCAGAAGCATGGCAGCGGACAAAATGGTGGCAAGGGGATTGGCAATATCCTTGCCCGCAATGTCCGGGGCAGAACCGTGGCTCGGCTCATAAAGGCCGAACTTGCTTTCATTCATGCTGGCGCTGGACAGCATTCCGATGGAACCGGTGATCATGCTGGCTTCATCGGAAAGGATGTCCCCAAACATGTTCTCCGTAAGGATCACGTCAAACTGGCCCGGGTTCATGACCAGCTGCATGGCACAGTTGTCAACCAGCATATGGGAGAGCTGTACCTCAGGATAATCCTCTGCCACTTCCTCCACCACCTTGCGCCATAACCTGGAGGAATCCAGCACATTGGCCTTATCCACGCTGGTCACTTTTTTTCTCCGCTTCATGGCAATATCAAAGGCCTTGACCGCGATACGCCGGATCTCCTTTTCATTGTATGTAAGGGTGTCTGTGGCTGTCATACAGCCGTCCACCTCTTTGGTCCACCTGTCTCCGAAATAAAGGCCGCCTGTGAGTTCCCTCATGATGACCATATCAAAGCCGTCCCCGATGATCTCCTTTTTCAGAGGGCAGGCGCCTGCCAGTTCCTTATAAAGATAAGCCGGGCGGATATTGGCAAACAGGCCCAGTCCCTTGCGGATCGCCAGAAGTCCTGCCTCGGGCCTGAGGTTCGGAGCCACGTCATACCATCTGGAGTTGCCCACATCCCCGCCTACTGCTCCCAGCAGGACCGCATCGCTGTTCCTGGCTGTCTCCAGCGCCTCATCTGTCAGCGGAACGCCGTGGGCGTCAATGGAGCATCCTCCCATAAGGATCTCCGTATAGTCAAAGGTGTGTCCGTAAACCATGCCCACCTGATCCATTACCTTTTTAGCTTCTCTTACGATCTCCGGTCCGATCCCATCCCCTGGAATCACAGTGACATTATAATTCATGATACATATCTCCCCTGTCTTCTATTCTTTGTAGTTATAGCTATCCGTAATAATATAATTTCCTTCCATCATATATCATTTAAAGCCGTATTTCAACCTTTCAGGATTATTTTCCACCTTGGCAAATATACAAGTTTGGAATTATTGACATAATCAAAAGTTATAGGGCTTTCATATACTCCCTCATTTCATGGGATAATTTCTTATACTGTTCCTGCATTTCCTGGTATTTTTCCAGGATCGGCCTTGTCCTGTTGCGCACTGAATCCATAATGGCATCATAATTCTCCGCCATCACGGCAGCCACCCCCGGGTCAACCAGCCCCTTTTCAGCCATTTCAGAAACAATGGCGCTGGTTTTTTCCTTGGGGTACGCGTCCTTGTAGCTTCTGGTGCCTGTGAGGGCGCTTACAATGTCCGCCACCGCCACGATTCTCTGGGGCAGGTTTAACTGCCCCTCCTTAAGCCCCAAGGGGTACCCGGAGCCGTCCAGCTTTTCATGGTGGCGCAGGGCAATATCCCTCACCGCGTCAGAGACGCAGTCCTGAAGGATATACTCTGTCATTTTCACATGACCGCGCATCACATTCATGGCCTGTGGGCTTAAACGCCCGGGAAACTCCAATATTTCCACCGGGATCCCTATCTTCCCCAGATCGTGGAGCATAGCCCCAAAGATCACGTCATTGATGGTATCCGCCCGTTCGCAAAGGCGCAGGGCCAGCTCCGAACTGATGATGGTGGTGGTGATGGTGTGGGTTACGGTGTGGGTGCTTCTGAAATCAATGGCATAGACCAGCATCCGGAGAATGGACTGCTTTTCTCTGGAGGAAAAGGGAACCTCCTCCATGATCTGAATGTATTCATGTTCCAAAAAGAGTGAACTGCTGCCGGGCGCCACAAAATCCATGCCCTCAAACAGGTCGAGCACCTCCCCGCAGAAGTTTTGGTCCCTCTGGGTCCCAAGGTACTGTTTCAGCCAATCCACATCCCCGGCTGAATGTTCAAAATAAATATCGATCCTGTCCGCCAGGTGGAGAAGCTGGGATGCCTTTTTAATATGGTCCGGCACATGGTCCATCCGCCTCAGGACATTCCAGGGGGTGTGATGGTAGAGCACGATTCCGGACAGTTCCTTCAGCAATGAGAAATAATAAAAGAACAGATAGCCGTAAATGGAATGGTTCCAGACATTCTCTGTCTCGAATTCCACCATTTTGTCTATCTCCTCTGTCTTGTAAGCCCCGATGTCATGGAGCACGGCCAGGGTCAGCATGTCCCTCATCTTCCTTCCGTCATAGCCGCCGTCCGCTTTCATCAGCTGGTACATGATGGACGCCACCCGTTGTCCGTGGCCCATCAGTCTGGCATCCACCAGATCAAAGGCCCTCTTTGCCACACTTATGATCCCCCTGTTGCTCATTGGAAGCATATAATCATACATAAACGTTCTCCATTTTCCGGCTGCGATAACATCCCAGCCCGGCCTTTAACCACTGCGGTTCGGCCGCCTTCCTGTATTCTGACATAAAATTCCTTTTTAATCAACCGGAAATGGGTCCGGACCGCAAAACATGGATTAAAAAATGCCGTACCAGGCAGTTTCATCCGCCTGTACAGCATTTTCTGAGCCCTGACATCACAGGGCAGTCTTTATTTTAGCGCCTGACGCCACTGGTCAGTTTTTATCATTAACTTCACACTACTGGGCAATCTTTGCTCCGTCCTCACCGACCCAGTAATTGTCCGCCGTCATACAGTTGGTCAGCATGTCGCCGTTCTCAGAGCAGTAATACTCCTTGCCTTCCCACTGGATCCATCCGGTCTGCATATACCCCTGGGCGTCAAAGAAATACCACTTATCCCCAATCTGCTTCCAGCTGTTTGCCGGATAGGTCCCATCGCCGTTGTCATACCACCATCTTCCGTTCTCCGCGGACTGTACCCACGCACCGCTTCCGCCCGTAGGGTTATCCCTGAACTCAGCCGCCTGATCGCTGCTGATGTAGACGCTTGCGGAGTCCACCCAGTTTCCCTTCTCCCCACCGTCAAACCGGCTGACCGCACGGACCTTCACCGTATAGGAGGTATCCCCCTTTGTCATGCGGTCGCGGCAGTTGCTGGTGTTGGTGTTCACAACAATGGCGGATCCCACTGCCTTGTCGTCCCTGTAAACTCTTACCTCATAGCTTCCGGCCGCGCTGATGGGATCCCATGTGGCGATACCATTGTCGGAAAGCTTCAGGTTCTCCACGTCACGGATGGAGGTGGAGAGGGAGGGAAGCTCTACGTCCATCAAAAGGGTGGAACTGGAATCTTCCCTGCTGGCCTTCAGGAACTGGGCTCCTCCCTTCAATGTGACCTTATCCTTGGGAAGGGACTGGAAATAGTAATCATCATCCGCTGTCAGAGTGATCCTGATCTTGGGCACCGAGTCATCCCGCCATTCAAAGTCATCGTTCAGTATGTCATAACCATCCACGGAAAACCTGCTGTTGCTGGTCTCGATCTCTATCTCTTCCTCACCAAATCCCGTGCCCGGCACAATGTTGGCCTTTATACTCAGTGTGATGGATTTAATGGGCTTACGGCTGGCAGCATATGACGGTATGACCATGGCCGCGGCAAGAACTCCTGCCAGCAGTGCCGGCACCACTTTTTTCTTTATAATACGCATTATATACCTCCTTCTTTCTGTAGTGTACTCTCGGGGACTCCTAGAGTCCACCGTACCCTGTCATATCCTTACTTTATCTGCATTTTCATGTCATGTCAATATAGATTTCCTTAAGATTCCCCTGATGCCTGCCGCGGCTCACCGGACTTCCCGGATAAGGCAGTACTGCTTTAGGGAAAAATGCTTCTGCACCACGCCAAACACCTTGAACCCAAAATGCTCATACAGAGGCACATTGTGCGGATTATGGGTTTCCAGGGAGATCATCAGCTTATGGCTGTCGGCATAACGGATCATCTCGTCCATGAGCATGGCCGCCAGACCATGGTGCTGCATGGTGGGCCTTACGGCCAGGTAAATGATATGGAGACGGTTTTCCTGGTGCAGCTGCGCGGTCCACCTGGAATTCAGGTAATCCTTTCCCAGCACAAAATTCCAAAGGGTCTTAAGGCTTGGATCTTCCCTGATCAGGTATTCATCCGTCTTCAGGGAGGCCCAGGCCTCGGCCAGATAGTATGTAAGGGGATTGTATGGCTCCGACTCATCTGATACCACCACCAGCGCATTCATCTCAGGGCTGTCGGAATAGATCTCACATGTCTCAAAAAACTCAGTCAGGTCGCATTCAAACAGTTCCGGCATCAGCCGTTCCCTGGTCTCCTGATCCGGTATCAGCTTACAGTACAAAGGGTCATTGGAAAAGCACTGCGTCAGCAGCTCCTCCAATTTTGGAAGATCCTCTTTTCTAACCCGGTATAGCCTCTGGCTTTCCATAATGCATTCAAACCTCTTTTCCTCTGAATTTATTTCCTCTAAATGCGTTTCCTCTTATTAATATCCCGGATCATTTCCGCACATGATCCCAGCATCTGTGTCAGCCTGCCCGCAGACAAGGTCATGTATTTGATATCATCCTTATAGCACAGCACCTGATTGTCCAGGACCTGTTCCAGCACAGCGCGCTCCCGCTCCACATCAGCCTCCGGGGCTCCAAGCTTCTCCTTTAACCCCCGGACCAGTTCAAACAGGTTCTCGTGATGGACGATCCTGCCCGTTCCCCATTTCAGCCGGTCAGGGGGCTGGTCCAGCACATATTCGGTAAAATACCGGAATACCTCCTCATCAAACAGGAATGCATAGCGGTTGTTGTCAATGTCATATACAGCCTCCAGGGCTCCCCTCACATTTCCGTGATCCAGGCACTCCAGGGCCCGGTATACGGATTTCAGGTTGTTTTCCACGGACTGCTGGGGAAACAGCACATCATCATGCCAGCTCAGACGCACAAAACAGTCCTGTTCCCTGCGAAACGCATCAAGCAGGCGTTTGTTCAGCTCCCTCCATGCACCTACAGGCCACTCCTGCTCATTCAGCTCCATGATCTTTCGGTACAGCTCTCCAGCCACCCCGGCCCCCTGCTTCAGCGCCTCAAGGAGGGGCCCCGCATCCGTGCCTGTCCTGGCGCATATGGTTTGGTCCACGCTGTCCCTAACTGCCCAAAACAGCCGTTTAAAGTCAAGGGGCACCACCGCGGTCATATCCAGGGCCAGCACCAGGCTGCCGTAAAGTTCATGGTGAAACCGGTACACGGGTTCCTGGTAAAAATTCTCATTATCATACTGTGAATGGTAATGGGTCTCCATAAATTCCCCTGCGCTGAAGTCATTGACCATGGAGGGGATCCCCCCAATTGCCATGGAAAAATCATCGGACCATGTCTGGATGGGACAAAGGACTTCCACTCCTTCCGGGTAGGCGCTCCGGTCCACCTCTATCCCTTGAAGAAAATTTTCCATGAAATCCCCGTATTCATAGGTGCAGCGCACCCCGTCCTTTGCTCCGTGGGCATGGGCCGGCAGCTCAAAATTCAGGTTGGCCGTCACCTGCCCCTGCCACTGGGGGCGGGCGGTAAACACCTGCTCATAGGCGCCCGTGGACCAGTCGTACTTGGAGTTTGACACGCCCCACTCCTCCGCTGCCATGGCGCAGAATACCAGGGTCTTCCTGGGCTTGTACCCAATCTGCTTCAAGCTCCGGGCAATTCCCAGCATCATGGCCACCGCCGCATTGTCATCCTGAAATCCGCTGAAATAGGAATCATAGTGGGCGGTGAGCAGTATCTTTTCGTCCGGCTCTGTCCCGGGTATGCATCCCAGGATATTATAATCCTCCTGGTCCAGCTTTACCGTTGATCTGGCATCAAAGAGCACCTTTGCCTCCCGGTCCTCCATGGATCCTTTTATGATATCGGCATCAGCCCGGGATATGGAAAATGCGGCAGCCTCCCTGGGTCCGGCAATATCCTGGGCATTCAGGGCCGTATCATGTATCTCCCCATATCCCTGCTCCTGAACCGCGATCAGGGCCGCGGCCCCCTTCAGGTAAGCCTGATACACGGGAAAATTGATCCACCACTCCTCCCTCTGGTTAATGTCGATCAGCACCAGCTTACCTTTTACATCCACGCCTTCATAGGACCGGGCCGTTCCCTTTTCCAGATAAATGATGGTAAATTCCTGAAATCCCTCGGTGCAAAACTGGGTCTGGTAAGCCCCCAGCTGAAATCGGTGCTCCCGGCCGTTCCTGTCCGTAAAGCGCATCACAGCACGTTCAAATTCCCAGCTGTCCACCTGGATCTTATCCCTGCAGACACCGGAGAGCCCCAGGGCTTCCATCTCCCTGTACAGCATTTCCCCCGTCTCCCGCTCCGCACCGGAACCCGCCGTGCGGTACCCCAGCACGGGGTTGGTCTTGTATTCTTCCATCCTTCTGGCCAATCCATAGGAATACCCCGTATCCACAGCCTGTTTTAACGCCTGTTCCCATTCCTCCAGCTTGTTCATGATCATCACCTCGATACCTGAAGGGCGCAGAAAATATGTGCTATTTTCTGCGCCCCTCCAAATCCAATTCCTGTTTTAGTTTACGCCTGCAAACAGGATTGGTCAAGTGTTTTGTCATCTTCTTTTTATGAGTCTTTTATCACATATCCCCTGGCGCCAAGAGCCTTGAGCGCCCTGTCAAAATCAGCCTCCCTGGTCAGGACATAATCCGTATTATAGGTGGACACCACAAAGATGCCGATCTTCTCCTCCGCCAGAATGGAGGATATCTTTGCCAGGATCCCGATCAATGAAAAATCCAGCACGCCCTGGATCCTGAACGCCTTCCAGCCGTCCTCTCTGGAAACGGCATTGCCCGGCACGCGGCAGGTCCTGCACACAAGGGACAGTTCCTCATCTGTTTTGCCGATAAAATAATACTCCTCCGTCAGATCCACCTGTGTAAGGTCACCGAGCCTGCACACGGAAAAATCTTCCCGGATCACCTTAAGCTCCAACATACTGCTGCTCCTTTCGCAGACATTTCCTATTCCCACTGATTCCAGTCTTTTAAAAAGGAAGTGCCATCTCGTCATTCATTTTTACAAATCCATATTTCTCATACAGGGGCCTGCCCATCTCCGTTGCTTCCAGGGAAATGAACCCAATCCCAGCCTGCCTTGCCTCTTTCACTAAAAGATCCAGCATATGGAGCGCGATTCCCTTTCTGCGGTATTCCGGATGGGTGTACATGTTCATGATATAAGCCTTCCACCCAGTAGGATTATGATACGTGGGCATGACCCGGTAAAAGCTCACGCCTCCCGCCCCCACAAACCGGTCTTTGTCAAATACCAGATAGGCGCAATGGGTCCTATCCCCAAGGGACTTTGCGTAGTATTCATAAGATTCCCTGCGCACCCAGGACATATCCACATCATCATCCAGCCGGTTGGCCGCCCTTAACACCTGGATCCTGGTATCTGCCAGCAGATCCAGGTCCTCTTTGCCAGCCCTTTGATACAACAGTCCCATCCTTACTCCTTCTCCTTTTTTCTCACTGCAAACATAATATCAATGGAGGGATGGCTGTCCTTACTCTTTTGGGTGTGGTATTCGTACTCCAGGTTCAATGCTTCATAAGGACTTCCCGGCAGCCATTTGGTATAAAAATACCGCTTAGCTTCCCCGATGGCCATTCCCCACCATCTGCCGAATCTGGGGCTTACGGTAATCCGGGCATAAGGCCCCTGGGGCAGGATGAGACGTTCCAGGTTTTCATGCTCCAGCGTGCTTCCCACCAGCAATTCAAACTCCCTGCTCTGTTTGTCGTAATTCCTTGACAGGACAAAATAGGGAAGGATTTCTCCGTCCCGGCGTCCCACTGCCTCATGATATTCCTTTGACATAAAATCTATATCACTGGAAACCGTCTTGTCATTTGACCCTTTCCACAGACCATAAAGGGTCATCTCCTCCAGTTCCATGATATCAACTGATAATCTTCCCATGCAATCCTTATCCTCATTTCTCAATCCTTACCCTCAGCGGACAAGGGTATGGATCCATTATAACTGATTATCCCGCTGATTCCTAGCCCCAGAATGTGTCCGGTCATTCACCCACAGCCCATGGCGGCTGCATCCAAAATAGAGTTTCCCTCCCCTTATTCTTGGAATGCGCACCTCGCCGCCCTGTTCCGGATACAGCTTTACAAACAGCATTCTGTCATATGTCACATGGCAGATAAAATTCAGATAATGCTCCTTTGTCATTTCATGGGAAAATGTAATGTAAGATTCATCTTCCACTGTTTCCACTTTCAGAAAATGCTGCCCGTCCTCAGGCTTTGCACTCAGCGCCGGCAGTTTGCGCCCGCAGCATGAAATTTCCCCCTCGCCTGTGGAAGTCATCACAGCATTGCAGCTGGGGCAGACATAAAACTTTACTTTTTTCATATTTCCTCCGTCTGTTGTGTTGGGCTCTAAATCGCCCAGCAGTATCTGTTCAATATTTACATTCAGAATCCCTGACAGCTGGTTTAACAGGGATACATCCGGGCACCCCAGTCCAGTTTCCCTTAGTTAAAGATATTGTTGGGTATCTCAAGATGTGTCATTCGATTTTGCCGATAAAGCGGTAGAAGATTTCTACCTCCTGTTCCCGGCTTCCGTCCTCACTTTTGACCGCTTCATGGATAAGGATTTTTTCAATCAGCGTATTCAGAAGTTCAGCCGTCAATTCTGTGGGATTGACATACTGTTTCATCAGACCTATCCACTTTTCAGCGTCAACCGCTGTCTGGGCGGCGGCCTCCATCGCTTCGTGAAGCCGTTCAATTTTTGCGTCCAATTCTCGCTGTTCGCCCTGATACTTTTCGGACAGCATATTGAAATTGTATTCTGTAATGCGTCCGGCAGACCAGTCCTCATACATTTTTGCAAACAGGGTGTCTACTTCTGCTTTGCGTTTTTCCGCCTTTTTCAGTTCGGCTGTCTGCCGCTTCCTTGCAGTATTGCGTTCCTTGTCGCTGGCGTTAAGTAGCCGTTTCAGAAGTTTGTCCCCGTCCTGCTGTGCCAGCACAGACCAGTATTGCAGACGGGAAAGGACATAGGCGTAAAGCACATCATAACGGATATAGTGCATGGAACACTGGTGCAATCCTTGCCCGTACTTGCTACAATGGAAGTGGGCATAGGGATTTTTGTTCTGACTGTTCACACCATAGGCCAGCGACCAACCGCAGTCCGCACATTTTACCAGCCCGGAAAATATCTGCGTTGTGCCGTTCTTCTGCCGTCTGCGCCTGTTGCAAATCTGCTCCTGTACTTGACGGAACACATCTTCGGAAATAATCGCTTCGTGGGTGTTCTCCACACGATACCATTCCTCTTTTGGCTTGCGTACTTTCTTCTTGTTTTTGAATGAAATGTTGGTCTGCTTATTGTGGACGCTGTGTCCGATATAGGTTTCCTCTTTCAGAATACTTTTTACCTGCGCTATCGTCCACGCATAGGCTTTTTCCTCCGGCGCTCCGGCATAGATATTTGCGAAAGTGCCGTATCTCTGGAAATTCAGCCAGCCGGGAGTAGGTACTTTTTCTTCGACCAAAATCCGTGTAATGCTGGCGGCTCCCCGACCATGAACGGCAAGGTCAAAAATCTTTTCGATAATCCACCTTGTTTCCGGGTCAACCAAAAGATGACCTTTCTTATCCGGGTCTTTGACATAGCCCAGCGGGGCATAGGCTCCATAGTGTGCGCCATTTGCAAACCGTGTCCGCATGGCCGCTTTTACCTTTTTGCTGGTCTGGCGGGCGTGCATTTCATTCAGAATGTTGAGGAATGGGGCAAGCTCATTCTCTCCGTTGATGGTGTCCACATTGTCATTGACAGCGATATAGCGGACGCCTTTGCTGGGAAAGTAGATTTCCGTGTATTGGCCGGTCAGAATGTAGTTTCTGCCTAAGCGGGATAAATCCTTCGTAACAACGCAGTTGATTTTCCCGTCCTCAATGTCATCAATCATTCTCTGAAAATCCGGCCTGTCAAAAGCTGACGTTAGATAACGATACTTTTGAAAACACTGGAAAATCAAGGTTTTTCGAGCGACGGACAAGCAGGGTATTGTACTAAAAACTGA
>NZ_JBEPLZ010000049.1:0-16257 GCF_040545455.1 Enterocloster citroniae
GCAGACTTTTCAGTGCGCCTTCCGGGCGCAAGCAGGTAACAGCCCCTTATAGGGGCAGAACAAGCCACCGGCTAAGCCGGTGGTCTTGACTTTTGTCTTGTTCTTTTCAAGTGATTTTTTAAAGTAGAGTTGACTTAAAAAAAAATGTGGAATAAAATGATACTATGTTATTACCATAAAAGAAGCAGGTTGAATGAATGAAGCTGACAGAAACGGATAGGAAAATACTTAAATCATATGACACTGTGCTGGATGGATTGGCTGATTACCTGGGAGAGGGATGTGAAATCGTACTTCACAGTCTTGAGAACCTGGAACAGTCAGTTATTAAAATTGTCAATGGACATCACACAGGAAGACGGGTAGGGGCCCCCATCACCAACCTGGCACTGGAAATGCTGGATGAGATACAGAAAAATAAAAACCAGACAGGCATTTCGTATTTCACACAGAATAAAAAGGGAGAACCTTTAAAGTCTGCGACTATCGTGATACGCGGAGAGAATGACCGAACCATTGGACTTTTGTGCATTAATTTTTATTTAAACATGCCGTTGGCTGATTTCCTCTCTGTCTTTACTCAGGGAAATGGCTCCGGCGCGGGAGCGCAGGCAGAGGTCTTTTTGGACAGCAGCCATGGCCTTCTGGAGGATGCGGTAGCTAGCGCCAGGCAGGCAGTATCATGTAATCCCTCTATCTTACCATCTCTGAAAAACCGGAATATTATCCGTATGTTATATAATCAGGGAATCTTTAATATGAAGAATTCAGTGGATTATGTTGCCAGCCAGCTGAATATTTCAAAAAATACGGTGTACATGCACCTTAGGTATATAAAAGATGAACATAGGTAAAGTTTAAAAGAGAGCAAAGATTTGATCCAGGGAATCCTTGCTCTCTCTTTTTTTGCCAAATTAATAAAAAAAAAATTATTAAATCTGTAGATTGACTAAACTAAAATTCATTGTTATAATAAAAATAGATAAAAATAATTAATAAAATATAAACAAAATATAAATAATTCATAAAGGAGGAAAAAGATGAAAGTAATTTCCACAACAAAGGCACCAGCAGCAATTGGCCCGTATTCACAGGCATATGAGGTAGGGAATCTCGTGTATGCATCCGGTCAGATTCCAGTGGATCCCGTTACCGGACAGGCGCCTGATGGAATTAAAGCCCAGGCAGAACAGAGCTGCAGGAATGTAGGCGCTATATTGGAGGCAGCGGGCCTAACCTATGAAAATGTCGTGAAGACAACCTGCTTTTTGGCGGATATGAATGACTTCCAGCAGTTTAATGAGGTTTATTCTGAATATTTCACGTCTAAGCCAGCCAGGAGCTGTGTGGCAGTCAGATCCATTCCCAAGGGGCTTTTGTGTGAGATAGAAGTGATTGCTGAAAAGTGAACAGTTAAAGTAAAAGGATGAGGAGGAATACGATGAACAGCTTTACAAACAGTGAAGTTAATTTGGAGGTCCTGAAAAAGCGCGCATACAACATGAGATGGGCGGAAGTGGAAGAGGGGATGATTCCGCTGACAGCAGCAGATCCGGACTTTCCGGCTCCCAGGGAGATTGCGGATTCATTGATCGAATATATAAAAGGCGGGTATTTTTCTTATACTCCCAAAAGAGGGTTCCCTGAATTTGGGGAGAGTCTGGCAAGAGCAGTAAAAAACAGAAAGAACGAGGATATTGACCCAAAGCTGGTACTGCCGGTGGACAGTGCTGCGCGTGGAATGCACATCATTGCTCAGGCTGTTTTGACCCCGGGAGATGAGGCCCTTGTGTTCGACCCGGTTGATTTTCTGTTTAAGACAAGTATGGAAGCAGCCGGTGCAAAGGTAAATCTGTTCCCCATGAAATTTCGTGAGGATGGCACCATAGATTTCAGCGATATTGAAAGCTATATCACACCAAAGACAAAGATGCTGGGACTTTGCAATCCCCACAATCCCCTTGGAAAGGTTTATCCGGTAAAGGATTTGGAATACCTTCTGGATCTGTCAGAGAAGTATGGTTTTTACATTATGAATGATGAGATCTGGTCGGATATCGTGTATTCTGATGCAGAGTTTAACAGCATTTGTTCCCTTGGAAAGGCAAGGAATAAGAGGACACTTTCCGTATTTGGCTTTTCAAAAAGCTTTGGGATTGCCGGCTTACGTGCAGGCTGCATTTATTGTCAGGATGAGGATATTTTTGAAAAGCTGGTGGAGGCATCCCTGGTTGATACCACTATAGGCGGCATCTCTTCACTGTCCCAGATTGCGGCAATTGCCTGCCTGGATAAGTGCTACGGATGGCTGGACCAGTTTGTAGCCCATCTTCAGTCCAACCGGGACTATGCATTGGAACGCCTCAATCAGATACCGGGAGTAAAATGCTATAGGCCTCAGGCTACATTTGTTATATTCCCGGATGTATCAGAACTTCCCATGAGCTCAGAGGAACTGGTGGAATATTTAAAGAAAGAGGAGAAACTGGCAATTGTTCCCGGCGGAAAACAGTTCTTTGGACCTGGGTCGGAAGGGCATGTAAGAATATGCCTGGCTACCAGCAGAGAAATCCTTAAAGAGGGCCTTGACCGTATGGAGCGGGGGATTCGTAAACTTGTGAAGGAGGCGTAATATGGCGAAAGTTCTTGTTGCATTTATTTACATGGTTGCTATCTTGGTCATAGGATTTGTCAGTGCCAAGCGGGTAAAGACAGCAGAAGATTTTGCTACGGCAGGAAAGAAAATTCCATTTTGGACTAATGTGTACTCCATGGCATCTGCACAGATTGGAGCCGGCGCCACTATGGGCGTGGCCAGTATGACCTATATGTATGGTTTTTCCGGCATGATCCTTGGATTCGGAGCAGCCACAGGGGCTATATGTTCAGGACTTATCTTTGCCAAAAAGATCAGGGAAGCCAATGTCACAACGATACCTGAACTTATAAGGAACCGTCTGGGTGAGCGAGTTGCAAATATGATCTGCATACTGACCATCATACAGGTATTCGGAATACTGGCAGGACAGGTACGCTCCCTTGGAACCATTCTTCAGATTTTCATACCGTCCCTCAGCCTGTTGAATGCAATTATTATCATGAGTGTCATTATGATGATCTATTCGGTAGTAGGCGGAATGGTAGCTGCCACGAATACGGATAAACTGAATGTCAGCATTATGATCATATCAGTTATGGTGATCACGCCTATTATTGCCATGATGAAGATCGGCGGTACCCATGGACTTGCTCTTAATCTGAGCGCGGATCAGAAGAGCCTGACCACCATGGGTATAGTCCCCATGATTTCCACCTTTTTATACTTCGGTCTGGTGGGTATGATCAACAATGAAAACTTCCTTAGAATATGCGGTGCCAAAAATGCACATGAGGCAAAGGGAGCAACCCTGACAGCCGCTCTTTTGATCTACCTTCCATATATGATTTTTGCCGGTCTGATCGGTATCATGGGCATTCTTTTGATCCCAGAACTGGGGACTTCCGATTCCATTATCCCTGCAATGATCGATAAGATGACAGGGGATTTAACAGGTGCATTCCTTCTTTCAGGACTTCTGGCAGCTGTTATGGGAACCGCGGCATCGGTTGCCATGGCTACCAGCGTAACATTTACCAGGGATGTGGCAGTACGTCTGAAACGTGACATGAGTGGTTCTGATGTGCTGAAGATTCAGCGTATTTCATTGATCGTATTTACAATTCTGGCCATTATTGTGGGATATCAGGGAACTTCCATTGTTACAATCATGGAAGATGTAGGTGCACCATGCGTGGCTGCATTGATCCCCATTTTCCTTGGAATGTTTTTTTGGAAAAAGACAAACCCCAGAGGAGCAGCCATTACGATCGCAGTTGCTGTGATATCCACGGTCGGCTACTGGTTAATGGGTTCACCTCTGGGAATCAGCCACTTCCTGTTTGGGCTGGCTTGCTCCACCATAGCCTTGTTTGTAGCCTGCCCATTAACTTACAGGGGAGAAGATGATAAGTAGGAGGTGAAATGATGCTATATACAGTACTTGATGTGATAATCATTGGAGGGGGATGCGGCATTGCTGCTTATCTTCTCTATAACATGCTAAGAGAGACATTTAGGAAAAAATAAAAAACAGGAGAACATACCAGATAGGGGATTCCCCCCTGTATGTTCTCTTGTTTTTTATTCTCGTGCGCCCGGCGGCGCACGTTTTTAACCGGTGAAAGTCTGGAATCCGCCCGGTAGTGGGAAGGATATAGCTGAAGGCAAGGGTGTCCATCGTGAGGTGGAATCTGAAGAAAGCCGGATGTGGGGAATATACTAACCCGCGGGCAAATCTCTGGTCTGACGAACAGAAATCACATCAGGCTATGCATGAGGGTAAGACTGCGAGCCAAGCCGAAGCCCAATAACTACACGGAATCATGTATGGTAAATGTGGCAGATGGATGGAGAGAAAGAAACGTGTGGTACCCGGGGAGGTCTGTACGGAATGTCCTGAAAGGGATAACCACTATCGAGAGATAGCGCGGAACGTGAAGGGGATGTGAGAGCGCACCGTTCTTTCCGCCGGATATGGAAGGAAAGGGACAGTGCACAGCCGGAACTTTTGGAAAAGATACTGGACAAGGATAATCTAAACAGAGCTTATAAGAGAGTGAAGGCAAACAAGGAAGCGCCGGGAATCGATGGTATGAGCGTGGAGGAAATAGGCGCGTACCTTCGAGAAAATCAGAAAGAACTTATCGAGAGAATCAAAGGTGGGAAATACACTCCTGACCTGGTAAGACGAGTAGGGACTGGCTGTCTCCGATTGTCGGGCTTTTACGGAAAAGACTTCTGGAACAGGGATACCTGCACATTGACGAGACGCCGGTACAGGTGCTGGGTGAAGCCGGAAGGAAGAACACCACAGATGCTTATAAAGGCTATGAAAAAGTATCCGGGATTACCAGATGTTATTGTTGGACACACCTTCGCAGATACTTTGTGGATGCTCTTGCGAACGATACGGAAAGCCGGGAAACAACGATTCCGGCACAGGCCATCAGCTACATCAATAAGGTGTTTGAGATTGAGAAAAAACTGGAAGTCCTGTCTCCCCAGAGCAGGAAGGAACAGCGTCTGATACAGGAAATGCCTGTATTAGAGGCCTTTTGGTCGTGGGCGGAAGAGGCATTTGCCGGAATCCTTCCAAAATCCAAACTTGGAGAGGCATTTAGCTATGCCTTCAACCAGAGAAACGGATTGATGAATTATCTGCTGGACGGGAACTGCGCTGTCTCAAACAATCTTGCTGAAAACTGCATCCGTCCCTTTACGATAGGGCGTAAGAACTGGCTGTTTTCTGGAAGCCCCAAAGGAGCCGAAGCCAGCGCAGGGATTTATACACTGTACTTAATTATAGTGCTTTATATGCGGAATACAAAAAAACAAAAGGAAAAGCATCGTACATCTAGACTGAAAACCTTATCGTTAGACAGTCTGACGCACGGTGGTGTGAGAGGACGGCGGTCAATCACCGCCTCCTACTCAATTGTAAGGTCTTCCTCCTGCTTTGGCTCCCCGTCTGGTCCATCCAATGGTTCCGGAGGATCGGAGGGTTTTAAGACCCGTGTCATCAGTCCCATGGAAAACATGATGATGGGTATGAACACCATGGAAAAAATTACTGCCATCAGGTGGTTTTTGGGGGCGCCTGTCACTGCCAGGACAATGGCAAGCACAAACAGTCCCCCTAAAAGCACCACTCCGGCCAAAGCAAACATCCGTTTTAATTTCATAATATGACTCCCTTCGCCTTTCCTTCCGATCAAGGCTCCCGCCTCTTTTGGCGGTGAGCCGTCCGTGTTTTTAATCCTCTGCCAGTTCTTCCCAGCGCTGGTACAATTCCTCCAGCCGGGATGCGATCTCCTCCTTTTCCCTGTTCAGCTCCATCAGCCTGGCCACATCGGTATAAACCTCCTCCTGGGCCAGAAGACCGTCAATCTCGCTGTCCCTGGTTTCCAGGGCATGGATGGAATCCTCTGTTTTCTTAAGCTCATTCTGGCGTTTGCGGATCCTGGCCTGTTCCTCCTTCTGGGCTTTCCAGTCCATTTTCACATCGCTGGCAGGGGAGCCGGCAAAAGGTGCCGCTTCCGGACCTTCCTTTGAAGGTGAGGCAGGGGATGGGTTCCTTGCAGCAAATGCAGCTTCCACATCCTCTTTTTTCTCCAGGTAATAATCGTAATTTCCAATGTAATTGATCAGGGACCGGCTGGTCAGATCCAGGATTCTGGTGGCCGTCCGGTTGATAAAATACCTGTCATGGGACACATAGAGCACGGTTCCTGTATACCGGCACAGGGCGCTCTCCAGTATCTCCTTGGAGGTGATGTCCAGATGGTTGGTAGGCTCATCCAGTAAAAGGAAATTGGCATCGGAGAGCATCAGCTTTGCAAGGGATACGCGCCCCCGTTCGCCGCCGCTTAAGTCTTTGATCAGCTTAAACACATCATCTCCGGTAAAGAGGAAGGAGGCCAGGGTGTTGCGGATCTGTGTATTGTTCATGTTGGGATAGGTGTCCTGTATTTCCTCAAACAGCGTCTTTTCCATGTGAAGGACCTGGTGTTCCTGGTCATAGTAACCCACATGGACTTTGGAGCCCAGGCGGATCTCACCGCTGTCAGCGTCCAGGAGGCCGTTGATAATCTTTAAAAGGGTGGTCTTGCCCGTACCGTTATTGCCGATAATGGCAACCCGCTCCCCGCGTTTTATCTCAAAATCCACATTGGAAAATAAGGTCTGGCTGCCAAAGGATTTGCTCAGGTCAGTGACGGACAGAACATCATTGCCGCTGACCACATCCGGTTCCAGGCGGATATCCATGGAATCATCAATATCCACCGGCTTTTCCAACCTCTCTATCTTTTCCAGCATTTTTTCCCGGCTTTCAGCCCGGCGGATGGATTTCTCCCGGTTAAAGGATTTGAGCTTTGTGATCACCTCTTCCTGGTGTTTGATCTCCTGCTGCTGATTTAAGTATGCCCGGATTCTGGCATCCCGAAGCATGGCTTTTTTATCGCTGTAGGCAGAGTAGTTGCCTGAGAATACGGTCGCTGTTCCATTGTCCAGCTCCACGATCTTTGTGACGACCCGGTCCAGGAAATACCGGTCATGGGCCACGATAATGACGCTGCCGCTGTAGCTTTTAAGGTATGTCTCCAGCCAGGCGATGGATTCCATATCCAGGTGGTTGGTAGGCTCATCCAAAAGCAGGATATCCGGCTTGGTGAGAAGCAGCTTGCCCAGGGAAACGCGGGTTTTCTGCCCTCCGGAAAGGGTGTTGATGTGTTTGGTGAATTCCTCCTCCTCAAATCCAAGGCCCTTTAATACACCGGTAATCTCACTCCTGTAAGCATAGCCGTTGGCCAGCTCAAAGGAGTGGTTCAGGCGGCTGTATTCGGACAGCATGGACTCCAGTACATCGCCGGTGGCGGATTTCATCTCCAGCTCCAGGCTGCGGATCCGTTCCTCCATCTGGATGATGGGGCGCTTTACCTCTAAGAGTGCGTCATAGATGGTGCTTTCGCTGTCCAGATCCTGATGCTGCGCCAGATAGCCGATGGAGGTGCCTTTGCCAAGGGCTGCCACGCCCTGGTCTGCGGACAGTTCTCCGATGATGATCTTAAGCAGGGTGGATTTGCCCGCGCCGTTGATGCCCACAATGGCGGCCTTTTCATGTTCCTCCAGGTGGAAGGATACCTGCTTTAAAATATGTTTTTCTCCAAATGATTTGGTTATATTGCTGCATGATAAAATCATGGGTAACTCCTTTGTGCCAGACACTCAGCGCCTGGGTTGGGGGCGCCTGTATGCGAAAATGTTTCGCTGTATGTTGTGAGGTTTTTAGGCTTTTTATTGTCAAAAATTCTTTATTTTGCACTCATCAGTATAATATAAGAGGATATTTTTTTCAAGAACATACTTAAACGTGTTTGACATTTTTTTGACGCTTGTTTATAATAGAACCATTAGGTATGATTTAGATACTGTTATCTGGATCATTTTGATGTATCAGAGAAACGCGTAAGGGGAAGGTGGAACACGATGGAACGCAAAGAGATATCGAAGGCGGTAATTTCAAGATTGCCCCGCTATTACCGCTATTTGGGAGAGCTGATTGAAGAGGGTGTGGAGCGCATATCTTCCAATGAGCTGAGTGCCAGGATGAAGGTGACGGCATCACAGATCCGCCAGGATCTTAATAATTTCGGAGGATTCGGACAGCAGGGATACGGATATAATGTAAAGTACCTGTATGCTGAGATAGCAAAGATTCTGGGAATTGACCAGCAGCACAACCTGATTATTATCGGTGCCGGAAACCTGGGCCAGGCTATTGCCAACTATACGAATTTTGAGAGACGTGGATTTGTTATCAAGGGTATGTTTGATATCAATCCAAAGCTCATTGGTCTTGTGATCCGCGGAATTGAGATCCGGTCTGTGGATGATCTGGAGTTTTTTATCAAGGAGAACGAAATTCAGATCGCAGCCCTGACCATTCCAAAGACAAAGGCGTCTGAGATCGCAGACCGTCTGGTAAAGGCCGGCATTAAAGCTATCTGGAACTTTGCCCATACTGATCTGGTGGTTCCGGACGATGTGGTGGTGGAGAATGTACACCTGTCCGAAAGTCTGATGCGTTTGTCATACAGGGTTTGCAGTATGAACGATCAGGCGGAAATCGAAGGGAAAACGTCAAAGTAAGAAACAGCCGGCAAGCAAAGGAGAGTACCTTTTTGCTTGCCGGTTTTTGATTTCCGGGAGACCCCAATACGGTCTCTAAGTGCTCATAGCGAGGAGGTAAGCGGGGATGAGAACTTTGGTAACGGCAAAACAGATGAAGGCGATTGACGCCTATACGATCAACACCATTGGAGTGCCCTCCATGGTGCTGATGGAACGGGCGGCCATGTGGGTGGCCCGGGCGGTTGAGGAGACTGCCGGGAAAGCGGATGTGATCTGGGCCGTGTGCGGCACGGGCAACAATGGGGCGGACGGTGTGGCGGCTGCCAGGATGCTGCACCTGAAGGGATATAAAACCAGCCTGTTTGTGGTGGGGGATCCGGACCGTGGGACTGCGGAATTTCTGGCCCAGTCCGCCATTGCCCGGAACCTGGGAATGCAGATGAGGCCGTGGCAGGAAGCGGCGGGAGAGGACTGCGTTGTTTTGATCGATGCGGTATTCGGCGTTGGACTGAGCCGCCCCATTGAGGGGGAATACAGGCAGTGTATGGAAATGCTGGAGGCCCGGCATGCCGCCCATACAGTGGCGGTGGATATTCCCTCCGGGATCCATGGAGACACAGGCCAGGTCATGGGGATGGCACTGAAGGCGGATGTGACAGTGACCTTTGGATGGGAGAAGATGGGAACCGCCCTCTATCCGGGCCGTGCCTATGCGGGAACCGTCAGGGTCTGCGACATCGGTTTTCCGGAAAGCGCCCTGGATGCCGTGAGGGATCAGGAGGAGGGGTACGGGTATGGGCTTACTTATGAAAGCAGCGACCTGTGTCTGATTCCGGACCGCCCGGCCTATTCCAACAAGGGGACGTTTGGGAAGGTCCTGATCGCAGCAGGGTCCAAAAACATGTGCGGTGCAGCGTATTTAAGCGCCCTGGCAGCTTACCGCACCGGTGCGGGGCTTGTGAAACTGCTCACAGTGGAGGAAAACCGCCAGATCCTTCAGGAACGGCTGCCGGAAGCCATCATTGCCACCTACACCTCGGACCAGCTGATCCAGGGAAGGGAAGAGTTTAAGAAGATGATAGAGGAACAGATGAACTGGGCTGATGTGGTGGTGCTGGGGCCCGGGCTGGGAAGCGAACCTTATGTGGAGTATCTGGTGGAAGATATACTGACCAGTGCCTTTGTGCCGGTCATTATTGACGCGGACGGCCTTAATGCCATTGCAGGACATCCATATCTCACCACTTATTTTACGGAAAATATCATCATCACCCCCCACTTGGGAGAGATGGCCCGCCTCATCGGTGAGAGTATAGATGCCGTCAAAGAAAACCTCACAGGAGCCGCCCTGGAATACGCGGGACGTTACGGGATCACCTGTGTGCTCAAGGATGCGGCCACCGTGGTGGCGGGAAAGGACGGCACCCTCTATGTGAATTCCAGCGGCAACAGCGCCATGGCAAAAGCCGGTTCCGGTGATGTGCTTACCGGAATCATCGCCGGACTGGCCGCCATTG
The DNA here is from genome assembly GCF_040545455.1 of Enterocloster citroniae. NCBI lineage: Bacteria > Bacillati > Bacillota > Clostridia > Lachnospirales > Lachnospiraceae > Enterocloster > Enterocloster citroniae. Next base: position 10,249 of record NZ_JBEPLZ010000049.1, read on the forward strand.
GGATGGAGGAGGAACAGGCCGCGCTTATGGGGGTGTATCTCCATGGGCGTGCGGGTGAGCAGGCAGCAGGGAAAATAGGACAGCACAGCCTTCTGGCTTCCGATCTGGCAGATTGTATCGGAGCAGCCATGAAGTCCGTGGCGCATGAATAACAGGAGGCATTGAAAATGAAACCATACAGCAGAGTATATGCGGCCATAAACCTGGATGCAGTGACAGCCAACATGAAGGCCATGAGGGATAACCTGCCTCCGTCCACTGCCATGATGGGTGTGGTCAAGACGGACGGATACGGCCATGGGGCAGTACCCGTGGCCAGGACCATTGACCCGTATGTGGAGGGATATGCGGTGGCATCCATTGATGAGGGCATTATACTGCGCCGTCATGGGATCCGGAAAATGATCCTGATACTGGGTGTGACCCATGAGAGCCGTTTTGAGGAACTGGTCCACTATGATATCCGTCCGGCTATGTTCCGGTACGAGGAGGTGAGGAAGCTTTCCGACACCGCGGTGAAGATGGGAAAAAAGGCCAATATCCATCTGGCAGTGGATACGGGGATGAACCGGATCGGCATGAAGCCCGATGAAAGGTCCGCGGACATGGTGTACAGGATGAGCAGGCTGGGAGGAGTCTGTATCGAAGGGATGTTCACCCACTTTGCAAAGGCGGATGAGCTGGATAAGACCGCATACACCGCCCAATACAGGGCATATACGGATTTTGTGGACATGCTCTCGGCCAGGGATGTGACCATCCCCATCCGCCATTGCTCCAACAGCGCCGGGATTGTGGAATCCCTGGAATCCAACGGACTGGACATGGTGCGGGCCGGGATTTCCATCTACGGGCTCTACCCTTCTGATGAGGTGGGCAGGGACGCGGTAAAGCTTATGCCCGCCATGGAACTAAAAAGCTTTATCACATACATAAAGACCATTGAGCCCGGAGACCAGGTGAGTTACGGGGGAACCTTTGTGGCCGACAGGACCATGCGCGTGGCCACCATACCGGTGGGATACGGGGATGGCTACCTTAGAAGCCTTTCAGGCAAAGGATCCGTGCTGGTTCGGGGGCAGAGGGCCAGGATACTGGGACGTGTGTGTATGGACCAGTTTATGGTGGACGTGACGGATATCCCCGATGCTTCGGAGGATGATAAGGTGACGCTTATTGGAAGGGATGGGGAGGAATGTATTTCCGTGGAGGAACTGGCAGAAATAAGCGGCGGTTTCCATTATGAGATCATCTGCGGCATTGGAAAGCGCGTGCCCAGAGTTTATCTGAGAGACAATCGGATCATTGGCAAAAAAGATTATTTTAATGATATTTATGAAGGCTTTGGATATATGTAAAAGCCTACCATGCTCCAAATGAAGGTCTGAATCATATTATATCAGTGTGCAGCTGCAGTGCACTGGAAGAAATGTATACACAAGTCAAATATGGTCAATACTAAGGTTGAATAAATTGACGGAGTGTGAATGATGTGATTATCAGACGTGGAGATATTTATTATGCTGATTTAAGGCCCGTGGTGGGTTCCGAGCAGGGAGGGGTCCGTCCGGTGCTGATCATCCAGAATGATGTGGGCAATAAACATAGTCCAACAGTGATATGTGCGGCTATTACATCCAGGATGAACAAAGCCAAGCTTCCCACCCATGTGGAGCTGAATACCAGGCGGTGTGCCATGATCAAGGACTCCGTTATTCTTTTGGAACAGCTGAGGACTATTGACAAGCAGCGGCTGAAGGAGAAGATATGCCATATAGACGAGGAGCTGCAGCACAGGGTGGATGAGGCTCTGATGATAAGCCTGGAACTGCATACATAGGCAGGCGGTTCCAGACGGGGATGGCTGCATTCCCCGGTGCCGGGAGGGGCATTTCCCAAACACGCCCGGGCGCCATTGACGAAATATAAGAAAAATGTTATGATAAGCAGAGTTATGCCGTGAATTTAAGGGGCGTTGCTCTGTTTTTTCATTTCCGTGAAAGGCATTTTGGGAATGAAAAGCGGATGCAGCATGAGTATGAAAGGAGTCTTACTACAATTATGGACGATGGTTATTCGCCTGTCAGTATACTGGTTTTAATTGGTTTTATCCTGCTGGAGGCCGTGTTTTACGGTTTCGGCGCAGCGATCCAGAATGTAAACGAAGGCAGACTGGAGGATGAAGCTGAGGAGGGGAATAGGAAGGCGGCCCGTTTGCTTGAGATTGTCAACCGGCCGGGGCGTTTTGTGCACACCATTCAGATCACGACCCATCTGATCGGAATGATCACAGGAGCAGTTATTCTCCCTGTCCAGGTCAATGGTCTTATGAGACATGTCCATATATTCAAGCCTCTGGCCTGGTGGAAACCAGGTACGGCTGCAACCCCGTGGTATCTGGATTCCGCGTGGTGGGAGCAGATCCTGTTTATGGCTGTGGTGACCGTGATACTGCTGCTGATCATCATCAGTTTTGGTATTATCATCCCCAAGCGTCTGGCTGCAAAGGAGCCGGAAAAATGGGGCTATCATATGCTTCCCATTGTCCTCTTTACCGCAGGGATATTTCTGCCCCTGACCAAGCTGATCACACTTTTATCCACCCTGGTGCTGAAACTCTTTGGGGTGGAGATCACGGATGATGATGACAATGTAACTGAGGAAGATATTATGTCCATGGTAAATGAAGGCCATGAGCAGGGGGTCCTGGAGGCGGACGAGACGGAGATGATCACCAACATCTTTGAACTTGGGGACAAGGAAGCATCGGATATCATGACCCACCGCACCAACATGACGGCGCTGGACGGAACCATGCCCCTTAAGGAGGCAGTGGATTTTATACTAAACGAGGGGATTAACACACGCTACCCGGTGTACAGGGAAGATATTGACGACATTACCGGGATCCTCCATATGAGGGATGCAATGGTCTGCGTGGAGAAGGCAGAATACAAGGACAAGCCGCTGATGGAGATCCCCGGACTTTTAAGGGAGGCTAACTTTATCCCTGAGACAAGGAGCATTGATACCCTGTTTAAGGAGATGCAGTCAGGCAAGATACACATGGAAATTGTGGTGGATGAATATGGGCAGACTGCCGGACTTCTCACCATGGAAGACATCCTGGAAGAAATCGTGGGAAACATCCTGGATGAGTATGATGAGGAGGAAGATTTCATCACGGCAGCAGAGGACGGCTCCTATATTATGAGCGGCCTGACGCCTCTGGATGATGTGATGGAGGTACTGGACATTGAATTTCCTGAGGAGGACAGCGATACATATGATACCCTGAACGGGTACCTCATATCACGTCTGGACCGGATTCCTCAGGAGGGGGAGAATCCACGGGTGGATTTCGGCAGATATACCTTTGAGGTGATAAAAGCCGGCAATAAGATGATCGAGAGCGTCCTGGTGTTTAAGCGCCTGTCCCAGGAGCGTGGAGACAGTGAGAAAGAAAAAGAAAATCCCCGATCAGACAGATTGGGAAAAGGTTTGGTGGAAGATAAGTATGAGAGGCCTGACAGAGAGCACGAAGGAGATGTTTCGTGACAGCAGATTTTTAAGAAAGGCCCTTATGATCGCCTGTCCGGTGGCTTTGCAGGGCATGCTGAACACGGTGGTGAACCTGGTGGACACACTGATGATCGGCACCCTGGGAGCCACGGCCATAGCGGCCGTGGGACTGGCTAATAAGGTCTTTTTTGTATTTTCCCTTCTGGTGTTTGGAATTGTAAGCGGAAGCGGAGTTTTGGCAGCCCAGTTCTGGGGGAGCGGGGATGTAAAGAACATAAGAAAGGTATTGGGACTTTCCCTGCTTTTGGCAATGGGGGGAGCCTTGTTTTTTGTGGTGCCGGCCATTGCCGCCCCGCAGTTTGTGATGCGCATTTTCACCACCAGTCAGGACAGTATCGCGCTGGGGGCAAAATATCTTAGGCTGGCCGCCCTTACATATCCCTTTATTGCCCTGACCAACGTGTATGTGGCAATGCTGCGGGCCGTGAACAAGGTGGTATTCCCTGTGATCAGCAGCTGTATTGCCATTGCCGTGAATATCTGCCTTAACTATGTGCTGATCTTTGGAAAGTTCGGGGCTCCGGCCCTGGGGGTGGAGGGCGCTGCCATAGCCACCTTTATTGCCCGTGTGATTGAGATCGGCCTGGTGCTGGGGTATGTGTACATTAAGAAAATGCCCATTGCCTGCGGGTTTACCCAATTATTTGGATGGCCGGCTGCCTTTGTCAGGAAGTTTGCAGCCACCTCGGCTCCTGTGATCGCCAATGAGTTCATGTGGGGGCTGGGAACCACCATGTATTCCCTGGCCTATGGCCGTATGGGGGATGAGGCGGTGGCGGCCATTACCATTGCCACCACCATACAGGACATTGTGGTGGTCCTGTTCCAGGGGCTCAGCGCGGCAACGGCCGTTATCCTGGGCAATGAGCTGGGGGCAGGCAAATTGAAACGGGCTGAGAAATATGCGACCCAGTTTTTTATTTTGCAGTTTATTGTCACCATGGCCGCAGCCATGGTGGTGATCGGGATCCGATGGCCCATTATCAGCCTTTACAATATTACGGCAGAGGTGGGGCGGGACGTGAATATGTGCATCCTTATTTTTGCTGCTTATATGCCTGCCAAGATGTTTAACTATGTGAATGTGGTGGGTGTGCTGAGAAGCGGCGGCGATACAAAGATGTGTCTTTTCCTGGACACCAGCGGCGTGTGGGTGATCGGAGTTCCCCTGGCCTTTCTGGGAGCCCTGGTGTGGCATCTGCCCATCTACGCGGTGTATGGCCTGGTGATGCTGGAGGAAGTGTATAAGGCAATCCTGGGATATATACGGTACCGGCAGAAAAAATGGCTGAGGAACCTGGCGGTGGAAGTACCGTAAAAGTGAAGACATCCATGAAGCCATGAGTGAGGATATATGCGAAGGCACACATGAGGCCGGGGCCCGGGATTTTTTGCTTGCCATATAAAAAAAATCATGTTAAGATAGAAAAGATGTGTATAAGATACGGCTTGGGCTGTATTTTCAAGTAGAAGAACCGATAAAAAGAAGAACAAGGAAAGGGTGTTTTACCAATGTCAGGACATTCAAAATTTGCCAACATTAAACATAAGAAAGAGCGTAATGACGCTGCTAAAGGTAAGGTCTTTACAGTGATCGGACGTGAGATCGCCGTTGCCGTAAAAGAAGGAGGAGCGGATCCTGCCAACAACAGCAAGCTGCGCGATGTGATCGCAAAGGCAAAAGCCAACAACATGCCCAACGATACCATTGACCGCGGTATTAAGAAGGCTGCCGGAGATGCCGCTTCCGTTAACTATGAAATCCTTACATATGAGGGATATGGACCAAGCGGGGTAGCCATCATCGTGGATACACTGACTGACAATAAGAACCGTACGGCTGCCAATGTAAGAAGCGCTTTTACCAAGGGCGGCGGCAATGTAGGTACTCCGGGAAGCGTGTCCTACATGTTTGACAAGAAGGGACAGATCATCATTGATAAGGAAGAGTGCGAGATGGATCCTGATGAGCTGATGATGATTGCTCTGGACGCAGGCGCAGAGGATTTCGCCGAGGAGGAGGACAGCTATGAAGTGATCACGGCACCGGATGATTTCAGCGCTGTGCGCGAGGCTTTGGAAGCCCAGAACATTCCCATGATGGAAGCCTCCGTGACCATGATCCCCCAGACATGGGTGGAGCTGACTGATGAGGAAGATATCAAAAAGCTGAATAAGACCCTGGATCTGCTGGACGAGGATGATGATGTCCAGGCCGTATATCACAACTGGGATGAGTGATTGAGAAATATGGAAATAAATGGAAGTATTGAAATAGGCTGATATAAAAGGCAGGGAACGCGCGGCAAATGCTGTGCGGGTCCCTGCCTTGTTGTGTCACAGTAAAAATAAACCACCTGCTCTGCAGGTGGAGGGAATATCTTCAGATAAAAGCAACTCCTGTGCTAAACTAGATGTAGGTCTGCA
>NZ_JBEPLZ010000050.1:0-12049 GCF_040545455.1 Enterocloster citroniae
TTTACTGATGTGCGATAAAGAAGTAATAGAAGTGTAAAAAATTTTGCCGTTCCTATCCGGCACTTGCGCATTGTGTCGGATAGGTCGGGCGGTTATTCGGGCAAGTCCACCTTGCCAACAAAAGAATAATAAATCTCAATGTCCTGTCTGCGGGTCTTGTTCTCGTCATAGCTGCACTCATGCACAACGATTTTCTCTACAAACTCCCGCAGCAGAGTAGGGGTAAGTTCTTCAAAGCTGGTATGCCGCCGGACAACATTCATAAACTTTTCTGCGTTCACGGTGGCTTCCTGTGCTTTGGAAAGCTCCGCTTGAATAGCAGCGGCTCTTTCTTTCAGCTCCCGTTGCTCTGCTTCATAGTCTGCCGACAGCTCTGTGAAACGCTCGTCTGATATGCGCCCGGTCACGCTGTCCTCATACAGCCGCTTGAAGATAGCGGATAACTCGGCTATGCGTTTCTCGGAGGCTTCCAGTTCCTTTTTCTTGGCGGCGTTCCTGCGTTTGCCCCCGTCCTCGTTCTGCTCAATCAAGAGTTTCATAAACCGGGCTTCATGCTTTGCCGCATAGCTGGTCACTTTCCGCAGATTGGAGAGTACACCAGCGGTCAAGAGGTCGGTGCGGATAAAGTGCGCCGTACAGTCATGGGTGCGTTTCTTGTAGTTGCCGCAGATATAACAGTCCTGCTTGCGCTTGTCCGTCTGGTATCGCTGCTGATACATCACGCTGCCGCAGTCCGCACAGAACAGTATGCCGGAGAACAAACCCACTTCATCATAGCGGTTTGGGCGTTTGCGCTGTTTGCGAAGCTCCTGCACCCGTTCCCATGTTTGGGTGTCTATGATAGGCTCGTGGTGGTTCTCGAAAATCACTTGCTTTTCCGGGGGATTTTCTACACTGTGCTTGACTTTGTAAGAAAGTTTTTCTGTCTTGAAATTTACCAGACAGCCTGTGTATTCCCGGTTTTCAAGGATATGCACTACGGTATTGGTCGCCCACTTGCACTCATAGCCGGGGTGGTAGCGGCGGGTGCTGCCCGTCCTGCGGTATTCAAGCGTTCCCGGCGTGGGGATTTGCTGCTCTGTGAGCATACGGGCTATCTTGGTCGGACCATTCCCGGCAAGACAGAGGTTGTATATCTGCTTGACTACGGGTGCAGCTTCCTCGTCAATAATGAAATTTTCATCCTCGTCCATGAGGTAGCCATACACAGGCTTGCTTGTGATGGGCTTGCCATTCATGCCTTTTGAGCGTTTTACTGCTTTGATTTTCTTGCTCGTATCTCTCACCAGCCATTCGTTAAAGATATTCCGCAGCGGGGCAAAGTCATTGTCGCCCTGTGCGCTGTCCACTCCGTCATTGATAGCGATGAAGCGGACACCTTTCTGTGGGAAAATCATTTCCGTGTACATTCCCACTTGCAGGTAGTTTCGCCCTAACCTCGACATATCCTTTACGATAACTGTCCCGACTTTTCCGGCTTCAATGTCCGCAAGCATGGCTTGAAAACCGGGTCTTTGAAAGTTCGCACCAGAATAACCGTCGTCCGTGTACCAGCGCAGATTGGAAAAGCCGTTCTGCTTTGCATAGGTTTCAAGGATACGCTTCTGATTGGAAATGGAATTGCTTTCGCCTTGCAGCTCGTCCTCATGGGATAGTCTTGGGTAAAGGGCGGTAATTGGTTGTTGGTTGGTCTGTCTTAACATAAAATCCTCCGTTTCCGACAGCCAGCCCCACTATTCCGTACCTTGATTGTACCACATGGGGCGGCTGTCTGTATAGCGGCAAAAGCGTCAAATCTGCTTCTTTATGGTCGGTCAAATCGCCGTTTTTTGTGTAGCAGCTTCCGCTTCCAGCACTTTCATCATCTTGTCGGCTGCGGTGTCGGTTGCGCCCTGCTTGAAGAAGCCGGAAACGGTAAGGACGGAGTTGCCCATGCGGATTTCCGTCACACAGTCCGGGCGGCGGTCTGTTTTGGTGGTGCTTGTCTGTTTCGTTTCTGTCATAGGCTCTCCTTTCGCTGCTTCATCAGTTGCTTTAAGCGTTCCAGCTTTTCCTGTGCGGTTTCCTTTCGGAAGTTGCTGCCCGTGAAGCGGACGGGGGCGCACATGGAAGTCAGCCTGTCATAGATACGGGCGTGGGGCGTGTCCTGCGGGTGCTGCAATTCCTCCAGCGTGAGGTTGGTCGTGGCGATCAGCGGCTTGCCGCTTCGGTAACGGCTGTCAATCACGCTGTAAACCTGTTCCAGCCCGTATTCTGTTCCTCGCTCCATACCGAAATCATCAAGTATCAGCAGAGGGTAGCTGCAAAGGCGGGAAATATATTCGTTCCTGCCCTCAAAGCTGGCGGCAAGGTCACCCAGTATCGTTGCAAAGTTTGTCATGCAGACGGCAACCTCTTTTTCCATAAGGGCGTTGGCGATACAGGCGGCAAGGTAGCTTTTTCCCGTCCCCACGCCGCCCCAAAACAGGTAGCCGATATTTTCAGCCTGCATGGTTTCCCAGCTCTCCACATAAAAGCGGGCGGTTTCGGTCTGCGGGTTTCTGCCGTTGTCATGCTCAAATGTCCAGTTCCGCATAGCAGGGTCGGTAAAGCCCCGGCGTTTCAAGTCCTCCACTTTTTCAAGGTGCTTCTGTCGGCTTTCGGCGGCTTGCTGCTTTTCACGGGCTGCCCGCTGGCAGTCGCACTCTGCCGGGTGGCGGTCACGCCCGAAACAAGTCTTTCCCTCTGCAAAATAGGCTTCTTTGGGCGTATGGCACTTACCGCAGTATAAAAGCCCGTCCTCGCCTGTGTAGTCCTCCGCTTCGGCGGTAGTGGCTGTAATGTCCGTAATCATAGCTTCAATTCCGTTTTTCATAAGCTCTCGCCCTCCTTGCATGAATAATCGGGTATGCCCTGTTTCGGGGCAGCCTTGCCTTTGGCAGCGTCCTCCTGCGCCCACTTGTAAATGGTGGCTGCATGGCTGTGGTACTGTTTCCCGGTGGAAGCGATATGGCAGGAAAGCCGGTCAATATAATACTCCCACTTGTCGGGCAACTCTGTTTTTAGCCCGGAAAGCTCTGTATCGGTCAGTATCACATTGTTGTATCTGCCATAAGCAGCGGGGGCGGGGTGTCCCGTTTCTCCCTCTCTCTCTTTTTCTATCTCTATCTCTTTCTCTAACTCTATCTCTATCTCTGGTGGACGAATGTCGGACAAATGTCCGCCTTTTGTCCGGGGCGGTAAAAGTGCCTTGTTTTCCAGCCTTGCAGCCCGTTTCCTCTCGGCTTCGGTAGAGGACTGTCCTATCATCAGCTCAATATCGGTCATATAAAAAGCCCCGCTGTCAAGCTGCTCCACAAGCCCCAACTGCCGGAAAATCTCTAAAGCCCTCTCAACCGTCCCTATCTGGTGGCGGGTCAGTGTCGCTATCATCTGCGCTGTGTAGGGGATATGCTCGTCAAGCTGCAATTTCCCGCCGTTTTTCAGCGATTTTAAGTACAGCTTCAAGAGGATATTGGAGTATAAAATCCCGTCTTTCATATCTTCCAGCAGCACAATGGAGTCGCTGTCAAAAAAGTTCTCTTTCAGCTTGAGGTAGTAATACTTGCGGTTATCTGCCATTGTCCCTGTCCTCCTTTTTCCGGCGTTTGGAGTAGTAGTGGGGGCAGAGTATGATAACCGCCCGGAAGCTCTGCTTGCAGCTATGGGTACAGCCCCGGCAGAGGTCATTGTATGTGATACGATCGCAGGTGGAATTCCCGACTTTCACTTGCCGCAGGAAAAAAGACCATTCCAGCCGCCGTTTCTTGCTCATTCTTGGCATGGGTGCGCTCCTTTCTGCCGTTTCCGCTGGTGTGGCGGTATCGGCGGTAATTCTGTATCATCTCGGTATCATTTTCGGGTTTTTTCTGCCCTATAAGCCCGTTAAAAAATCCTTTGGTATTTGCGGATAGGGTACGGGGCAGCCCCCTTGTTCTGTATAGGTTCGGGTACATTTTGGGGCGGTTTTTATCGTTCCTGTTCCTGCCTTTTCACAGGCTTGCGCTCCCGGTGTAAAATCTGGTCGATATTGCCCTTGACAGTCTGTAAGCGGCGGTATTCCTCCCGTTTTGCCCGGTAATCGTTGTAGCCGCTGTTTTTCTCTTGGATAAGGGTTTCAATCTCTGCTTGCAGGGCTTTATAGCTCGGCAGCTTGGAAATGCCGTTTTCCCTGAAATAGCGGGCGGCTGCGTCTGCTATGATAAAGTCGCTTTCGTACTTCTGACGGTAGGCTGCTTTTGCTTTGGCGTTTTTCTGCTGTTTCAGCCCGTCCCGGACAGGGCGGGTCTTGGAATAGGCAAGCACCTGCCGTTGCAGCTCCTTTTTCCCGTTCAGCGTCTTTTCCATCTGCTTCAGCTCTGTAAGGCTTTCCCGCATGGCGGTATAGGCGGCAGAACAGGCTTCGTCCAGTTCCTCCGGGGAAGAAAAGCCGTACTGCTGATAGGCGGTAACGGTAGCTGCCATTTGCTTTAGGTTGTGCTTTGCCGCCCAGCGGTCATAGCCCACGCCCTTGCCCTCGGCTCGCTTGGCTTCCCGGTCAACCATGCGCTGCAAGGTGTTGTCTGCCGGGGTGGTTTTTGTGGTTTTTTCCCCTTGTGACAGCTTTTTAACCGCGGCAGGGTATTCGAGTATGGCTTTGCTCTGTTCGGCGGCTCTGTGGGCGTTCTGCGTAAGCAGGACAAGGACAGCAGCCTTGTCAAAATCGTCCCCCAGCTTCCGGGCTGTGATAGGCTTTGTCCTGTCCGGCGTGAGGTAGGAAAGCCGCCCCCGGCTCTCCTTGACGGTCACACCCTCCCGCAGCAAAAGGGAAGAAAATTCGTCAAAGCTGCCAGCTTGGGAAAGTGCCTGCCGTATCGTCCGGCGCAGCTTCGCCTTGTCCGTTTCAAACTTGGTGGGCTTGGTCGGCTGTCCTGCGGCTTCTCTGACAGCGTTCTCTTTATCAAGGGCAAGCTGTCCTTTCTTTGCCGCCCAGTATTCCCGTTCGGTTATCCGTTCCTTGCTGCCGCTTAGGAGGTCGATTTGGTAAAGCCCCTCCCGGTGGCACATCTCCATGACTTCACTCTTGAAATATTCCATAGCGGCGTTGGTGCAGCGGTGCTTGCAGCCCTCCCGTGTGTCGGCTGGTCTGTCCATGTAGGGCAGAAGCGGGACTTCATAAATCCGCAGGGAGTTGATGACGATATGCACATGGATATTGCCGCTGTGGTTATGCCCGTCCGGGTGGGTGCAGACTAAGGCTTGGTGTCCGGGGAAATGCTCTTTACAGAACTGCTCGCCCAGCTCCTGCGCCCGGTCTACGGTCAAGCCGTTGTCTGTCCCGTCCCGTGGGTCAAAGCTGATGATATAGTGGTGGCTTTTCACATCTTCCCGTTTTTGGTTTTTCTCATAGCGGAGATTAGCCCGCATACAGGCAACAGCGAAATCCTCGCCCCCACAGTTGAGGGAAGAAATGCGGTAATCCTCCCTCGGTATCAGCCGCCCGTTTTCATCAAGGGTGGGCTTCATGGTAAACTCGTCATGCTCAAATGTGAGATAGGCTTCCGCTGCGCCATAGTCCGCATTTTTAGAGCTGATATGTTTGAATGTTGCCAACAGCGTCACCCACTTTCTGCAAGACTTCAAACTTTAGGGCAGCAAGGTCGGAAACCGCCGCCCGTACCTCCCCGGCAAGCTGCGGGTAGGGGCTGTGCCACTCGTTCAGCGTCCGGGCTATCTGGTTTAAGTTGCCGCCGATCCTGCCGTATTCGGCGGTCAGCTTCCCGACAGCGGCAAGCAACTCGTCATTGACGGGGGAAACGGTTATGATGGGGCGTATGGCTGCCCCGGTTATGGCTTGCCGGATAAACTCGGCTTGGCTCATGTTGTAAGCAGAAAGCCTTTCCGCAAACTCGGCGTATTCTTCCTCGGTCATGCGTGTCTTGACTACCCGGCTGCGGTGCGGCGTGTTATATCGTTTTCGCATGGTAAAACCTCCTTCGGCTGTGCGTGGTGTCCTCTCACTAATAGGAGAAAAACAGGGTGTAAAGCGGAACTGTTTTTGAAAAATCCGAAAAATTATTTTGAGGGATTTTCCAGCGGCGTAAGCCGCATAAGCAGGGTTTGGGGAAGGCACTCCCCAACAAGATTCCCGCAGGGGCAAAATGAGCGATAAGCGAATTTTGGTACTGCGGTAGAATCTTGCTCTGAAAAACTCCGGCGTTCCCCGGCTTCCGTACTTTCCGCTAACAAGACGTTTCAAAAGGGCTTTGCTACCCGCTATTCCGGCATATCTTGAAAATTTTCCTTTCACTACCTACAACACCACGCAAAGCAAAATGGACGGAGATTTTTAGAATTTCCCCTTATTCCCTACAACACCACGCAAGCCGAAAAAGGCGGACAATGGCAGTATTTTTTTCTTTGATACCCTCCACGGATAAGTAAGGGATTTTGCCAACTGCGGCGGCAATTTTCCCTTTTGTTTTTTCATACTGGGGATTTTCAAAAATGCCAAACAGGAACGAAAAAAAGCAGCAAATCTGTTGAATAGATTTACTGCTTTCTGGTTGCCGGCGAAGCGGCGGTTATTCAGTTGTAGGCGGTAGGGCTATCTCCCAAAGCGGAACTTGAAAATAGCTGTGAGAAGCGTCTGGGTGATGTAGTCCTCTGTATCTTGGTCTACCCGTCCATTCACACGGGCGGCACATTGTATGCGGCGGCGGTAATACTGCAATACAGTTCCCACCGCTTCCGGCTCCCCGCTGGTGGCTTGGACGATTGTTTCATAGGGGAGAAGCCTATTATTTCTCATATGCCATTCCCTCCATTTCCGCTTGGAGCTGCCGTAGGACTTTTCGGATATGGTAGCCCGCTGTGCTGCGGCTGCGCCCGTACTGTCTGCCAATTTCGTGCTGTGGAATACGCTTGAAAAAGGACAGGTAAATCATTTCCCGCTCCCGTTCGTCCAGCCGTGACAGGGCTTCCGCAAGTAAGCCGCTGCTGAAAATGACCGTATCGCCGCAAAGGGTAAGTATGTATTCCTCGTCCGGCTCCGGGGCTTGGAAATATTCATCTGTCGTGCCTAAAGGGTAGTGCTTTTCGTCTGTGAGGTATTCAAGGGATATTTCTCTTTTGTGCTTCCTGCTCCGTGTCCTCGCTGCGTTGATCGTTGCATTTCGGATAACGACTTTGCAAAAGGCATGGAAAGTGTACTCGATATGTTCCCGATATTCTTCTGTACAGGTCATGGAAAATCCCCCTTTCCTCCCAAAAGGGCTGTGGCTGGTTAGTAGTTGCTTTTTATGATAGTAAGGGGCGGCAGCACTTTAGGCTGTCGCTCCTTGACTGCCTAACTGCAAAACCGGGCGGGGCTGTCAACGGCGGGCGAAGCCCGTTCATCTTGACCGTTGACTGGCTCGGCCAGGTTTGCTATTTATCCGGCAAACTTGAATTTATTTTAAGCTATCACGTTTTACCTTTTTAAGCCTTACTATCATTACCATAGGAATTTCTTTGTTGTTTTTGAAACATTCTTCATAAAATCCATCAATGACAAATCCAGCTCTAAAACAAAGGTTAAAAATATCTTGTATGGAACGATGATAATAAATCTGCTCCTCCGGTTGCCCTTCAATCGCTATACCATAGTAACTGTGCGGTGTCATATATTTTTCAGTCAACGTGATAAAACAAGGGTGTTGCGTTGCAAAGACAAAAATTCCGCTTTCCTCCAACAGTTCATAAACAGCCATAAGAAGTGGTTCAATATCCGTAATATCCATAATTGCCATATTAGAAACTGCTTTCGTAAAGGCTCGATTTCTTTTTAATTCTAATATACTTTCTCTATTGGTCGCATCCGCTACACAAAATTCAATTTGTTTTGCATATTGTGATTGCCGTCTTTTAGCCAATTCTATCATTTTTTTGCTGTAATCAAAAGCGACAATCGAAGCGCCTCTTTGTGCAAGATACGAAGAATAATTTCCATTGCCACACGCAATATCCAAAATGTAATCCGCAGGATTAGGAGATAGAAGTTCCGTTACTTTGGGACGCACTACCTCTCTGTGAAATTCATTAGATTTGTCACCCATTGCATTATCCCAAAATTGTGCGTTTTTCTCCCAGATTTTTTTACTTTCCTCTGTTCCCATGTTCTCTCCCACTCCCAAAATTTGCCTTTTTGCTTCCATTAAATCTTCCTTACTATATTCCATTGTTACCCTCCATAACTTCTGATTGTTGCCGTCTTGACTATTATGTATCTTTTCTTTCCAAAATGGTATAGGCTTTTATTTTTATAATGCTGCAAAACTTTTCTTCTGTAAGGTATTCAAAGGATATTTCCCTTTGCCGCCGCTATTGGAAAGCCAAAAGCAGCGGCTTTTTTACGCGATATGACCGAAAAGTCTAGAAAGCAGGATATGTCATCATTTGTCATTTCTTCTCAATGTAATAACTGCATGGCATATCAAGCCAAATACAAGAGAAAAACAGCCACCGCCAAATAGTGATGCTCCCCACCCTGCACCCGACATTGTCATAAAACCGCCAACAAAGAAAATACCAATGCCAAGAAATATCCCGACACCATAAAAAAGTCCAATTGCCATATCATACTTATTAAATTGTCGTTTCTCTTTTTTTTCACATGTTTCCATTTTTGTTATTACCTCCTTCGCAAAATCGTCCATGTGGACTCCAAAAAGAAAACAAATTTTTTTCAACGTATTTAAATCGGGTTCATTAACATCTCTCTCCCAATTCGATAGCGCCTGCCGGGTAACATTCAATTCCCCAGCCAGTTCTTCCTGTGTCATTCCCGATTGTGTTCGCAGATGACGTATTTGCTTTCCTGTTGTAATATCCGTCTGTTTCTGGTTCAAAATGGTTCCTCCTCTCTGATGCTGATTTTATCAATGATATTTCGCAATAGCCAGCAATGAACGCTTGCATTGCGCAAGACGTTACATTATCTTCTGAAACATATGCCGGATCTTGTCTAAACGGCTGTTCGGGCGGCGTGGCTGAAATACAGGCTCGCCGGAAGTTTCCTGATACCCTTTTAATTCTGTAATGCAGACACTTCTTCCATTTGTATAAAAATTCAGATCATTCCTATATTCACCGATACAACGGGCAGGGATTTCACCCTTAAAAATAACTTCATCTTTTTCAAGTCTGGTTGATTCAATGATTGCGCAATACTTTGGTGCATCATTATAAGCCCGTGAAAGATATTCCTGCGGTGCAAAAAGGGTAAAGGAAAGGTATGGTTCCAACAGTTGTGTCCCTGCTTTTTTCAATGCCTGCTCCAACACGACAGGCGCAAGAAAACGAAAATCAGCGGGGGTGCTGACCGGGCTGTAATAAACTCCATAATCAAAACAAATTTGGCAGTCTGTCACTCCCCAGCCATATAAGCCCTGCTCCATTCCATAACGCACACCCTCCATGACGGCATTTTGAAAACTTTGGTTTAAATAGCCGAGAGATACCTCGCTTTTATATTGTGTTCCGCTTCCAACAGGAAGCGGTGTTACAGTCAAACCAATAGATGCCCAAAACGGATTCGGCGGCACTTCAATATGAATCGTGCAGCTCGCTTTTTTTTGCGGTCTTTCCAGATAAATAACCGAAGGCTCTTTCATAGCCACGCCCACATGATATTTTTCTTCTAATAGCGAACAAATAACTTCTAACTGTACTTTTCCCAAAAAAGATAACATAATCTCATGGGTAACAGTATCAATGTCAAAATGCAAAAGAGGGTCTGTATCAGCAATCTCTGCGAGGGCATTTAACAGGGCTTCCCTTTGCTCCGGCTTTTGCGGCTCTACCGTTGTCCGAAGTAATGGCATGGGATTATCAATCCGTGTTTTGTGAGGCAGGAGTTTTTCATTTCCCAGGATATCGTTCAGTTTCAAAGTATCATCAGCTAAAATAACAATTTCTCCCGGACAGGCATGGTCAGCCGGGACGATTTCACCATTTGACGGAATACACATTTCTGTAATCTTTATTTTTTCCTTTTTTGACAGCAGCAGGGTATCCCGTAAATGGAGCGTCCCATGATACAGGCGTAAATAAGAAAGCCGTTTTTTCCGCTCTGTATACTCAACCTTAAAAACATATCCACATAATTCAGACTGAATATCGTCCGTTTCTGTAATGAAAGTTTCTATAATCGCTTCAATCAGTTTTTCTGTTCCTAAATTGTCTTTTGCACTCCCATGATAAACAGGAAACAAAGAGCAGCATCTGGTTCTTTTGCACTTTTCATATTGTAATTCCTGTATATCCAAAGAATCCTCTGCAACATATCGTTCTAATAGTTCATCGCTTCCGGAAATAATCATATCCCATTTGTCTAAATCAGAAATATCGGTCATGGTTATCTTTGGCGACAGGGAAACCTCCTGCATGACAATCATATCACTGGTAAGTTTATCTTTAATGCTTTGGTAAACACACTGCAGGTCGATCCCATTTTGGTCTATCTTATTTATAAAGATAATTGTCGGAATGTCCATTTTCTGAAGCGCATGGAATAATATACGGGTTTGTGCCTGTACGCCGTCTTTTGCTGAAATGACTAAAACAGCTCCGTCAAGGACAGATAAAGAGCGGTATGCTTCGGTTAAAAAATCCATATGACCGGGAGTGTCCACGATATTGATTTTATAATCATTCCAATAAAAAGAAGTAACCGCTGTCTGAATGGTAATTCCCCGTTGCCGTTCCAAAATCATAGTGTCTGTTCTTGTGGTCCCTTTATCCACGTTTCCCTGTTCCGCAATCGCTCCACTGGTGTATAGCAGACTTTCTGTCAATGTAGTTTTTCCTGCGTCTACATGGGCCAGAATGCCGATATTGATTATTTTCATGTGATTGTCCTCCCTTTACAGCCCCAAAGGGCATAAAAATCCCCAGCAGTAAAATACTTTTACCACTGGGGATTCTAATTTGCGGACATACACATATACAGCATACACCTATTTGTGATTGCTGTTTTTTGAATATGTCAAAATTGATAAGGCAAAAGTATTCTTAAATTGGGTACAAAAAACCAAGCCCCCACAAAAGGAGCTATCATAATTCTTTGTTCCCACTATTTGATTATAGTTTTATTTAAGAATACCTTGCCGCATATTTTTTACTCCTTTTCTGGAATGAAGCTATTATATCACATCAGTTTTAGGAAAGAAAGTACTTAAAAGAAATTTTTCTTCCCCTTATATGTAACAATCATACCGGCTTCCTGGTGTTCAGAATGGTTTCTGCTGTCTGCTGTGGTGTTTGATTGGAATTGTCCAGCCAAAAGCCGATCCGTGGTGTTGTCTGCATAAATGTATCGTATAAGGTTTCAACCGTAAAGCCGGAATAGCCTGTTTTCTCCCTGTATCGTTCCCTTTCTTTTATTGTTTCCACATCTGGACAAAGAACGACAACCTCAACAGGGTATTTATGCAGATAATTTATCATTCGGTTTAATTCATCACCGTAGTAGTTATCTTGGATCACTACAGAAAAGCCGTTGTCAAAGTATGACCTTGCCGCATCAGCAGTCAATTTGTATCGAAGGTACAGCTGGCGGACTGCTTCCGCTGATGGGGTAGCTGACATATTTTCTCTGCCTGAAATAATCATTTTTCGGAACACATCACCACGAAGATGGACGCATTTTTCTATTGATTTTGCCAGTAAATCGGAAACTGTAGATTTTCCAGAAGCCATTAAGCCTGTAATGAGATAAATTTTTTGTTTCATTTCACTTCCTCCGGCACAAAAAATATGTACATGTAACTAATTCAACACATTTATAATTTGAATAGGGACATTATAGCATTTACTAAATACAAATTCAATGTATACGGAAAGAAAGATATAAGGAGTGGGAGGGATTCCGCCGTAGTCGGCATTGTAGGAAAATCCAAAAGTTTAGATTTTCCCACAATGCTTATCTTTTGGTCTTTGGTTCGGAATAGTGTAGTGCTGGCGGTCTATCTCTTGTTTTCGGTTGCTTGCTTCCTTACCGTACATGAGCATT
>NZ_JBEPLZ010000051.1:0-11031 GCF_040545455.1 Enterocloster citroniae
GGAAAAATGAATATAAATTCCCTTATTTTATTTTGCATTTAAAATGGCCCGAATTTTTTGGGTTTTTCTTTTTCCTTCATTTTTGGGGTTAAAATTCGGTTTTAGCCGGTACCCCCCCCCCCCCCCCCCCCAAAAAAAAATCATACATCATATCTTCCACAAAGCATCCCCTTTACCTTAAGGATGCAAATTTGCTTAATTTATCTTCATTTGTAACCTTCCGCCTCTTAATGTGTTGCTGCGGCGGAATAGTTGCTAAGATACAAATCTTCTAATTTTTTTATTGGGACAAATGCTTATTATAATCGACACTATTTCCGGCTGCACATTATTGTTTTGACATTGCATCATTTTTATCACTGCTAATGTCTGGTTTCGATGGACTTAAATAACAGAAGCGGCCGTATTGCCCAGTTTTCTGTGGGTTAGCCGTGCGATAAGCTAAAAGCCAACACAACGGCTTACAGTGCATTACAAGGGTTTATTCAGGTTACCATATTCATGCTTCTCTGTATTACATTTCAGTCGAATCTTCTATTCCGCAAATGCCATTGACACAATAGTATCCCTCTCATAAGACACGGACAAAAGAATCTGCGATATACCGTTTTTATCTGCGATCTCTTTTATTCTTCCATACAGAGAAACAAATAGAATACCATTTGAGTCTGTCAAGATTTCTATCTCTTGAAAGCTTCGTATACCCTCAAATGTATGTAAACTTTTGTATACTGCTTCCTTTAATGAAAACCTCTTAGCAAAAGCAATATACTGATTTTCCTGTTTCAGAACTTCTTCAATTTCCTTTTCTGTAAACTGTCTTATGAATCCCCGCATTTGACTATCTACCATTGGCTCTACTCTTCCAGTTTCAAGAATATCAATTCCTATACCCTTCATGCCAAATTAACTATCATCATATCTACATACATATTAATCTATTGCTTATTGTATTTTAAATACCAAAAAAGGCCCCGGGAGCATTCATCTCCCAGGGCCAAGGCATCTATTTCTCACGCCCTGAAAAACACCCATTTCCAGGCCGTGATTCCACTCAACTTTCCTTCAGGAACCACCACATCCTGTGGTCTTTTTCATCATATCCTCTCAAATACCACAACCGGCATCTAAACTGCCGCAGCTTAATGCCGGTGCATAGAAAACGCATCCATGGGATACTTTTTCAGATTCTCCAGCACATTCCTCTCCTCAGCTGAACCAATCAGCTGATCCCTGGCTTTCTTGGCTTCTACCTCGGTTTTGTGTCTGCTGGGACCGCCTACGCAGCCTCCCACACAGGCCATTCCCTCGATAAAGTCCTCGGGAAGCCGTCCTACCTTTAAGAGCAGCAGGGCTTTCTTGCACTCTGCAGCGCCGTTGCATCGGTTTACCTTGATATCTGTGTTTTCATCCATCTCCTTCAGGCACTGAAGCACGGCTGCGGTAACGCCTCCGCCATTGCCAAAGCGCTTGCCGAATACGGAGCTCTCCTGATAGTCGTTCTCCGCCGGCTGAAGTTCCACGCCCTTGGCGCGCATCATGGCGCGGATCTCGCCAAAGGTCATGGCATAGTCTGCATTTCCCTTAACATTAAGGTCCAGGCTCTCACTCTTCTTTGCAATACACGGTCCGATAAACACAGTGATGGACTCCGGATCCTGGCTCTTGATCATTCTGGAAACCGCACACATGGGGGAAACCGTTGTGGACATGTTCTCCAAAAGCATGGGGAAATGCTGCTTGATCATGTTCACAAATGCAGGACAGCAGGAGGTGGTCATCTTTTTGCCTTCCTTGTGTGCCTCAGCCCACTCCTCGGCCTCGTAAGCAGCTGTCATATCGCCGCCCAGTCCCACTTCCACCATATCCGCAAAGCCAAGCTGTTTTAAAGCGATCCTCCAGCTGGCCATGGTCACATCCGGGCCAAACTGGCCTTCCGTGGCAGGCGCCACCATGGCCACGACCCTCTTGCCGGCCTTGATCAGGCGGATGACATCCACCATAAACGTCTTGGAACCAATGGCGCCAAAGGGGCAGCTGTGGATACAGGCGCCGCACTGGATACATTTCTTCTCATCGATCACACAGATGCCGTACTCATCATAAGTAATGGCATCCACGGGGCAGATCTTCTTACAGGGGCGCTCCAGATGTGCGATTGCATTATAGGGGCATGCCTGTGAACACTTTCCGCATTCCTTACACTTTGTCGGTTCAATGTAAGCGCGCTCCCGCCCCATGCTGATGGCACCGAAATTACAGGAATTCTGACAGGCCTTTCCCATACACTTGCGGCAGTTGTCCGTCACTATGTAGGAAGCAATGGGACACTCCTCACAGGCTGCGTTGATGACCTGCACCACATTGGAAGTATCCTTTCCTGCCGGACATTTCCCCTCTGCAAGGCGTACCCTCTGCTTGATGATCTCCCTCTCCTTATAAATACAGCAGCGGTAGGTTGCCTGGGGTCCGGGGATCATGGTATAGGGAATCTCCCCGCGTTTTTCCTCAAGATTCCCTTCCCATGCAGCCTTGGCCACTTCGTACAGAACATCATGCTTCAAGCGCAGGATCGTTGCATCATTGGTTACCATTCTCTTTTCCTCCTCGTTATGAGCACTTAGAGACCGTATTTGGGTTTCTTACGTGCGATACATGTCATCTCCACTTGGTGAGGTCCTAAACGAACCTAGTGGAGTGGCTCGTTATGAGCACTTAGAGACCGTATCTGGTTCTCTAAGTGCAGTGAAATACACCTCTATATCCATTCCATCCATGATTGTTAATAATATATCAACAACTGAAAATCTACTATATTTATGCGGAAAAAGCAAGTATTTAATGAGATACAAAGTTAATAATATGTAACGACTACTTTTTTACCCATCTCTTCGATCACACGTCCCAGCTGTTCCACAAGGTTCTGGCGGATACCCAGATCAAAGGGAAGGCCCGGGTTCTGATAGGCGCTGTTGATCGCTTTTCCAACATATAAATGCACTTCCGTACAGTCCTCGATCAGCACTTTGGCTACCATGGAACCGCCGTTGGGCTTATCCAGCTCCTGGAAGAATTCCTCGGACACGGTTTCATTCTTCACATACCTGCGCAGCAGCTGCAACACCCTGTTCAGGGTCAGTACACCCTCTGTCACCAGGTCCACGCCGTCCATATAGGCAATAGGCGGGATCTCCGGATCCACATAATCCAGGGAAACATCCAGCTTTTTCCCCAATACCCTGGACACAATCGTGGCGCTGGTCCCGCCGCACACAATGGTCTTGGCATTGGGATCATCCAGGAATTCATGGACCATGCGTACATCATCCTCCGGGTTGCGGGCAGGTCCGGTCATAAGGTGCACCGGCTTGCTGTCAATGATCCGCATGCATGCAACCGTGGTATCATCCCCCGGCCTGAACTGATAAAGCTCATCACAGGCCCTGCTGATGGATGCGGCCAGACGCATGGCTGACACGGTCATGGCATACTGGCGCACCGCATAGTCCGCAATGTCCTGCCACAGCCATCCAAAGTTTAGAAGCTCTCCCACTCCCGCATGGATAGTACCATCGCTCATAAGGATCAGAGCATCTCCCTTTTGGACCTTAAACCTGTACTCATTGATCTCCTTGCCCTGGATGACGCGGACATTCTTAGGAATCTTCATGAGCTTGCCGTCACGTATGAAAATACATCCCGGATTGTCATACTCCACCAGATAAGCATCGCCGTTGTGGTATACCTGCAGGATGCTGAAGGTGGAATATGCCACCTGCCGCACCTGGCAGATGGGCAGTGTCTCACTGATGGTGTCCACGCACTCTTCCAGGGTAGCGCCGTTTAAGAACATGGTTCCCAGTATCTTGGACGTCAGGGTGGAAAGGATATTGGCCTTGACGCCGCTTCCCATGCCGTCAGCCAGAATCATGATGTTGGAATCCGCGGTCTGCAGCAGTTCCACCTTGTCCCCGCAGAGGATCTCGGTGTATTTATTCAGGCTTTTATAAGCAACATCCACTGTAATTCCCATTATCTACCTCCGCTGCCGCCTGGTTTTTTCAAATCAGAACTGCTCAGATGGACATACCCCGTCTTTTTGCCTGCGGGAGCAGCGCTTCCTATATGGACATACCCTTTGGAGGCTTTCTCCTTAGGTGCCGCCCCGCTGCTGACTCCGGCTTCAGAGGCATTTCGGGCATCAGCTGCTGCAGGCGTCCCGGACGGTGTCCCGGATGTTGTACCGGACATTGTCCCGGATGTTGCACTGCCTGGGCTGGTACTTCCCGCGCCTGCACCGCCTCCCAGGTTTCCGGGTGTCATGACCCCGCTCAAAGGCACTGCGCCGCTTCCCAGCTGCACATTGGGGATATCCCGGTCCTCCTCACCCCCTGCATATCCTGCATCCGCCCCATCCTCCAACAGGGAATGGCACAGCTTGGTCAGGGTGGTCTTTGTCTCAGCCGTTGTCTCGCCTAAAAGTCCGGCGATCTCCTGGGCCACCATCATCTGCTTGTGGATGATCTTCTGAGCCAGGTCAATGGTCTCCAGCTTTTTCTCGTACTCTTCCTGAGCCAGTTCTTCCTCCCTTGTAATGTCGATAAAGGTGGCCAGAACTGCATTTTCCTTCTCTATGTATACAATATTCTGAAGGGTGGACAGCTTGTACTCAGGATAATTCACCCTCTTGCCGTGAATGTTCTGGTGTGTGTCAAATACCCACTGGAAATTCACTGGGTCAATGAGTTCGTACAGGTACATCTGCAGTGCCTCAGACCTGGTCTTTCCAAAATACTTCTCCCCCACATCCGAATATTCCAGAATGCGCATATCATCCCCCACGATCAGCACAATGTTAGGGGAGGTCTCCATTACCAGGTTGGACATGGACTCCGCCTTCTCATGCATGAATGGAATACACATGCTCACCTCTGCCTTGTGCTGGAATACGGCGATCGCCTTCTCCCTGCAGGTAGGATAACCGCAGGCGCCGCAGTTCAGTTCGTCCTCGGGTTTTAACTTGTTGGTCATGCGCAGGATCTCACGTATCTGGTCTTCGGTAGGCTGCGGATCCTTTGGCGCGTGGTCCTCAAACCGCTTGCCAAAGTTTACGTTCTCCCACACAGGCTGCATCCGGCTGGCCTCTGCCGGCTCCCTGCCTATGGTCTCCTCCATATCCAGCTTTACCTTGAATCTGGAAATAAATTCATCATTCACAGTCGGCCCCTTGATACAGCCGCCGGAGCACATATTCATCTCAATAAAACAGCCCTTGATCTCACCCCGGGACATGCTCTTGCACAGATCAATACAGTTGGCCACTCCATGGACATAAAATTTCCTGTAGCCATCGCTCTCCTCCTCGGTGGCCAATACGGAGTTCACCACGCCGTTGGTCACGGGATAAAGGCGGTTGACCCTTGGGTCAAATGCTGTAAAGGGCTGGTCCTCACAATCCTCAATGACTATGTCCTCTTCCTCCAGCCACTTGTTGATATCATTGAAATTAAGCACCGCATCGATATAGGTGTCATGCCTTGGATCCCTGGATTCTTTTTTCTTTGCAATACACGGTCCCAGGAACACCACCTTCACATTCCGGCCCAGCTCCTCCTTCAGAAGCTTGCCATGGGCGATCATGGGCGATACCACGGGAGCCATGTAAGGCACAAGCTGAGGATAATATATCTCGATCAGGTCATTGACGCTTGGGCAGCAGGTGGTTATGATATTGTCCATCCTGTGCTCTTTCAAAAGCTTTGCGTATTCCGCTGTCACGAATGCGGCCCCCTCTGAAGTCTCCCTTACATCCTCAAAGCCAAGGCGCATAAGCGCCCCCCTCACCTGGCCGATCGTCTTATATTTTAAAAGTCCCATGTAAGCCGGTGCAATGGACACCACTACCCGCATGCCTTCCCTTATAAATCCCTTCACCATATCCAGATCGCTTCGCAGCGTTTTGGCTGACTGGGGACAGATCTTCAGACAATGTCCGCAAAGGATACATTTGTCCGACATGATCACCGCCCGTTCGTCCTTGACCTGGATGGCTTTAACTTCGCAATAACGGACACACTTATAGCAGTGTTTGCACTTTGTGGCTTTGAAATCTATGATTTCCATGCCCATAATCAAAGTCTCCCCTTAATCTCATTTTCAAAGAATTCTTCTGTGTCTTCCGGTCTCAGGGAATACAGCTCGCCTTCCACCGTCACGCATACCCCATGGTCACAATTGCCTGTGCAAAACGCACCGTTTAAGTCTACCTTGTCGGACAGTCCGTTCTCATCCACCAGTTTCTGAAGCTTGGCGATAATCTCACGGGACCCCTTTAAATGACAGGCACTTCCAATACAAATCGTTACTTTCATCCTTATTCCTCCACTATCTGCGTGTATTATGGGCTCACCCCAAACCATGCCTCCATTATCTCATATTGTGATATTTATATCAATAATATTTCTCAAATATTTTATAGAAAACAAGGGCTTGTTGTGCTATAGTAAAGGATATTTATGAGAGGAGCGAATGTATTATGAAAAAGTCGATTTTGTTACTGATCACAGCCGTTATGGGTGCATCTCTGGCCCTTGGAGGATGCAGCGGCGCCTCCGGTTCATCCCCTTCCGCAACAGCCGGCCAGGCGCAGACGGAGGCCCCGGCCTCCACGGAGATTTCCTCCCAGTCTGCCGAGGAATCAGCCGCAGCCGAAGAAGGATCCACGGCCGAGAGCGCATCCGGCCAGGAGGATCCGGAGCTCACCTGCCAGGCCGGCGTCCGTGTGGGCTCCCTGAAGGGACCGACCTCCATGGGTCTGGTATCCCTGATGGACAAGGCCTCCAAGGGAGAAACTGCCAATGTCTACGAGTTTACCATGGCCGGCAAGGCGGATGAACTGGTGGGCAAGATTGCAAACGGAGACCTGGACATTGCCCTGGTCCCGGCCAATGTGGCAAGCGTCCTTTACAACAAGACCCAGGGAAATGTAACGGTCCTGGACATCAATACCCTGGGCGTGCTGTACGTGGTGGCATCCGATGATTCCATCACCTCCATGGCCGACTTAAAGGGCAGGAGCATTTACATGACAGGAAAGGGCACCACCCCCGAGTATGTAATGAATTACCTGTTAAAGGGAAATGGACTTTCAACCTCTGATGTGGACCTTCAGTTCAAGTCCGAGGCCACTGAGGTGGCATCTCTCCTGAAAGAAGATTCAAGCGCCATCGGCGTCCTTCCGCAGCCATTTGCCACTGCGGCCTGCATCCAGAACCCGGATCTAAAGACAGTTCTGGACCTGACAGAGCAGTGGAACCTGCTAAACAAGGATACCGGCAGCATGCTGGTCACCGGCGTCACTCTGGTTCGCAGCGATTTTCTCAGGGAGAACCAGGCGCCTGTAGCTGAATTCCTGGAGGAGCATGCCCAGTCTGCCCTCTTTGCCACAGAGCATGTAGAGGAGGCCGCTGAACTGATCGCGGCACAGGGCATTGTTGAAAAGGCCCCCATTGCCCAGAAGGCCCTTCCCTATTGCAACATTGTGTGCCTCACCGGTCAGGAGATGAAAGATGCCCTAAGCGGCTATTTATCCACCCTGATGGAACAGGATCCCAAGTCCATTGGTGGACAGCTGCCAGGAGATGACTTTTATTACATGCCATAATTCGGCATTCCGGAGACACGGTTCATGAAGCAGAATACCCGATTAAGAAAATATCTCATATGGCTGTTCTGGATTGCAGTATGGCAGGCCGCCAATATGCTGATACACAATAACATCATATTTGTAGGACCCATGGACATGATCCTGGCCCTTATGGAGCTTGTCCGGGACAGCTCTTTCTGGGCCTCCATCTTTAATTCCTTTGCCAGGATCAGCATCGGATTCCTGGGCGCATTTGTCCTGGGGATCCTTCTGGGAAGCCTGGCCTATGTGTCCGGCCTGGTAAAGGAACTGCTGGAGCCCATCATGCTGTTAATCAAATCCGTGCCTGTGGCCTCCTTTGTCATTCTTGCTCTGATCTGGATCGGCTCCCATAACCTGTCCGTGTTCACTTCCTTTCTGGTGGTAGTACCCATGATCTATGTGAGTACACTCTCAGGCCTGGAACACACGGACCGGAAGCTGCTGGAGATGGCCAGGGTCTTTTCCATGCCCCTGTACAAGCAGGTGCGGTATATCTACATTCCCGGTCTTCTTCCTTACCTGATCAGCGGATGCAGGACCGCCCTTGGCATGAGCTGGAAATCCGGCGTGGCCGCGGAGGTGATCGGTATCCCGGAAGGCTCCATCGGCGAACAGCTCTATTACTCCAAGCTTTATCTGGACACTGCAGGTCTGTTTGCCTGGACCTTTGTGATCATCATTGTCAGCGCACTGTTTGAGCACCTGTTCCTGTATCTGTTAAAGAAAGTACGGCATTAAAGGAAAATGCGCGACAAGGAGGCAACAAATGAAGATCGAACTAAAGCATATAGCAAAATCCTTCAACGGGCTGCCTGTTCTCCGGGACATCAATCTGACCTTCAGGGACGGCGGCTGTTACTGCCTTATGAGCCCCTCCGGTTCAGGCAAGACCACCCTGCTGCGCATCCTCATGGGACTGGAACAGCCGGATGAGGGAACACTGGAGGTTGACATTGAACCAGCCGCCGTATCCGCCGTATTCCAGGAGGACAGGCTGTGTGAGTCTTTCTCGCCCGTGGAAAATGTAACCATGTGCACAGGCCGTTCCATGAAAGCATCCCGCGTAAGATGGGAGATGGTCAAACTGCTTCCCGAGGAATGCCTAAGCCGCCCGGTATCCACTTTAAGCGGCGGTATGAAGCGGCGGGTGGCAGTTCTCAGGGCTTTGCTCACCCCTTCCCATGTCCTGCTGATGGATGAACCCTTTACCGGAATGGATGAAGATTTAAAGCGCAGCGTCATCGCCTATATCAGGGAAAAGCAGAATGGCCGTATCCTGATACTGTCTACCCACCAGGAGGAGGATGTGGAGCTGATCGGCGGGGAACTGGTACGGCTGGCGTAGGAACAGTGCAGGTAGCGGATACCTGCACTGTTTTTGTGTTCAATGGATTTCTTTCAGCAAATCTACTGCTGGCAGGGATTGGACTGCATATCAAATTCAGGGTTAAATGCATAGAAATTCCTGCTGTCCAGCTTATCCTGGGTAATCCTCAGACATTCACCAAACCGCTGGTAATGGACCACTTCCCTGGCCCTGAGGAACTTAATGGGTTCACAGACATCATAATCCTTCACAACGCGCAGGATGTTGTCATAGGTACTTCTGGCCTTCTGCTCAGCTGCCATATCCTCGTGGAGATCCGTGATCACATCGCCCTTGGACTGGAATTCGCACGCATTAAAGGGGATACCGCCTGCTGCCTGGGGCCAGATACCTGTGGCATGGTCAATGTAGTAAGGGCCAAAGCCCTGTTCTACCAGCTGGTCTGCCGTCAGGTTCCTGGTAAGCTGATGGACAATGGTTGCAACAATCTCAAGGTGGGCCAGCTCTTCCGTTCCAATATCGGTGAGGGCTGCCTTGCACTCCTTGTAAGGCATGGTGTAGCGCTGGGACAGGTAACGCATGGACGCGCCCATCTCGCCGTCAGGGCCGCCGTACTGGCTCATTATAAACTGCGCCATCTGAGCATTGGGTTCTTTGATATTAACAGGGAACTCCAGTCTTTTTTCATATATCCACATATCAGCACCCTCCTTCCCATGGCCATGGATCATTGACCCAGGACCAGTACGCAGTATCATTGTTAGCGGATGCGGTCAGCGGCCCGAACTGTGCTTCAAAGGCATCTGCCGCACTCCGGTATGCCTGTGCCATCTGATTATAATAATCAATGGCTGCAGCATCACAGGGGTGGGTGTCTAAATAGAGGTTTGCATCAACCACGGCAAAACCAGCCTCGTCTACCTGACGCAGCATGGCTTCACGGGAAGTTCCAAAATCAAAGTTTGTCATCTGCTGCACCTCCCGTAGTTAAATTGAAGATCCAGGTCAGGGAAAATCGTTCCCTGTACCAGCCCCCTCTCCGGGGCGTAGGTGGTCTGCCACTGCTGCCATGGCACATATGCCATTGCAACCGGGAACTGCTGTTCCAGACAGCCCGGCTCTGTAGAAACACATACCATCTGATTCATATTAGGATATGTCTGATTCATATTAGGATATGTCTGATCCATATCCGGATATGTTTGATCCATATATGAATATGAAGGTACGGTGTTGTTGTCGCTGACGGCCCAGGGTACTGTATTCATATCCGGATAATCCGGCTGCCAGTAAGAGCCGCTGTCATTTTGGCTGGAAGTGTTACAGGACACATGTCTGCAGCCGCACCCGCAGCACTGTCCGCTTACATCTGTATAGGAATCCATAGGATGGATACTCCTTCCAATATCTTTTCTTTTATTATAGTTTATGACACAGCCAACAGCCCGTGACAGAAAAGTCATGAAAGAAAAACAGTAACACTTTGTCTGCGCGTCCCATATGATATAGTACAAACCAATAAAAAAGGAGAGTGCGATATATGTGTTGCTTTAGATTTGGATGTGGATGTGGTTGTAGATGTAATCGTTGTTGTTTTGGCTGCGGCGGTTTTGGCTGCGGATGCGGCAACAATAGCTGCGGCAATAATAACTGCGGCAATAATAGCTGTGGTTGTGGAAACAGCGGATGTGGATGCGGCAATAACAGCAATAGCTGCGGATGCCGTGACATCTGTGCAGGCGCCAGGCGCCAGGCATACCGCGAAGGCTTCCGCAACGGATACTGGCAGGGCTTTAATGATGCCAGCTGGGGCAGGCCAGGCGGCTTTCCTCAGCCCCGGGCTGCGGAAGCAGAATCCGATGGCTGCGGCTGCGGAAATTAAATTATTAATATAGATCAGGCAGGACCCCAATGGGCCCTGCCTCAGACTGTAGACAACTAGCCTCCTAATAGGAGGCGGTTGTCTTTTTTCTTTCACTCAGGATTTCGATGTAGTATAATAGTACTATACGAAAGT
>NZ_JBEPLZ010000052.1:0-10795 GCF_040545455.1 Enterocloster citroniae
TATGGTGGATGCCTCTTTTAACGAATCTAGGTTATATAGTGCTCTCTGGCAGCGCGTACGCAATGACCTAGAATCAGTTTAAATCCCCAAAAAAATAATGTATGTCTGAATCTTGACTAGAAAATTCCATATACGGATTCCCTAATCTTTCTCTCACCCTCCGTACTACCTGGAGTAATGCCACATAATAATCTTCTTGAGATTCCAGCTCTGTCGGCTCCCACATGCATACATAATTCGCTATTGGGCCGCTCAAGTTACAATTTTCATACTTATCGCAAATATAATACGGTATACTTAATCTTGCATCTACACGCATTCCAGTTTCCTCATATACCGTTCGTGCTGCCTCAAGCCAGACCTCAATCAGGCTATCATTTGTAAACATTTCCAAGGGTAGTCCTCCAAAGACAATTGTGTATAACTTAACTAGCATATAACTCACCTTTTTAACTATCATATTCCTTTGAGGATCATTTATGAAAATGAAAATACAAAAAGGACACCTGCACAAACGTACAAGTGCCCCTCGAACCGTAATCAATACGGTTATCTCTGTTGAAGCGAAAGGGCGCCCACGCAATATACGAACACCCCTGTGAGAAGAAGAGATCTTGTTGCCTTGCATTAAGACCCCAGGCCCGAAGGACACTGGGGTACGTTCTTGTTGTAATGCCGGACATTGGAATTCTCAGCTTTGTGGCTTACCCCATTCTGGGACCAAACCCGGCTTGCTGCGCAGTGCCTGACGTACTTATCATGTACCGGCGATTCAGCCGCCAGGCTGTGACACCTGGCAGCCGCTATTTGAATGGGGGAGGATGCTTCTGCCCTCTGGCTTCCGCATGATAACATCTTAGCATGATTCAGGCGAACATGACCGAACATTTTTAAATTTCCTCAAAAAATCTATTATTCCTCACTCTGCAACTATCCTCCGTGAACTTCACCCGCCGCTTTGGCAACATGCGGTTCATAGCCTGCGCCACTTTCCACCATGGTAGCCCATCTATGTAATACAGCCGGAACATGATCCGCATCTCACTCTTCGGGATGGTCTGGATATACTCCTCCGCCTGACAGGTTAACTCCAACAGTTCTGCCTCCTTGCGCTCCAGGATCTGTCTGTACCGTTCTCTCAATTTTTGTTTCCGGTAATAATCCGGTACTGGATAGCCTGTAATCTTAATACTTCCAATCGTACCATCTGATCGCGTTCCCTTGACGGTATCTGATACCTGATGAGGCCCTTCCAAGAATCTGTCCAGCTTCTTAATCCGCTGTCTTATGTCCTTTATCTCCTCTTTCATCTCGCAATATTGTATCAGCACCTCCTTGTCCATCGGCATCACCTCCCATCACTGCATGTCAATCTCAATGTCGCATTCATCTTTCAGCACCGCCCTGATATCATCCAGCGTGTACAATCCTTTATCAAACTGCCGGTAAAACTCCAGGCAGTAGTCCACAAAGCGTTGTTCCCGGCTCTTACCATCCACCTCACGCCGGATCAGCTGTCCGAAGTGATCCTTAAACATCAGAACCGGGATTCCCAGCATCAGGAGAAAGGCTGTCTCTGCCGCATCATGGGTGGCCTCCTGTTTCATCCCCTGCATCTGGTCCCTGGAAAGATTGTATGTAGGCTGCTTTCTGTTCTGACGCTCTAAGCGGCGTCTTTCTGCTCGGGTCATAATATCGTCTCACTCCCTTCGGTGGCTCCCTCAGCTCCGGATCCGGGCAAGCCACTGTATATGTATAGGCCGGCATCCTGGCGGACCAAGTATTCGGTGGCGGTTCCTTGATAGCTGATTCTGCGGACGCTGCTACAGCTGATAGCCGCAATACCTTATTGGCCTTGACCTGTTTACTGTCTGCTTTCTTTCTCATAGACACCACTGCCTCATTACGTCCGTTACCACCTTAAGAACCTGTACTGCAAAGGTTAATCCTATATAAAATCCCACTCCTACGATGACGCCAAAGCTGTACCATTCCAGTACTTTTTTAATACACTCCCTGCACATCTCCTGCTCCTCCTTTCGTACCATAAATATCAGTTTTCAGAAGAAGTCTTCTCCGCTTCTTCGCGTGTCAGAAAAATACTTTTACCAAACCTTGAAACGGGAGAAGAACCAGACATTCCGTAACCTTCATACTCCATGTACAGTTCTTCTGTCTCACGTTCATCCTCAAATTCTTCTTCATCTTCTCCCATTATCCGCCCTATACGGTATCCAATCACCCGCTGCGGATACCGTGGAAAATCTGCCTCATACACCACTGACCCTATCTCTACTGGTAATTCTATTGTTTTTCCCATACTATCTTCCTTCCTCCGGTTCGCCCGGAAAATGTTAATACTGCTGATTATCAGTTTACCGAAAAATGCCAGCCACTCCGCGGACGGTCAAAGAAATCCCTCTTGATAAGTTTGTACGCCTTGTCAATAGCTTCCTCCTCACTGTTAGCTTCAACCGTTTTGGTTCCGCCGTGCAATTCCCACATTCCCGGCTTGCTCTCATAGTGCACTGTGTATTTCATAATTTCCTCCGGTTCTTCCAGAAATGCTAATTCGTTGTATCTTTAAAGAACAGACCTTCATCTGTCATTACAGTGTCTTGTGCTTCATAGTGTTCCAAGTTTTCGCACCATTTGCTGAGTCTTAAATCTGGCCTGCATTTTCCTTCTACGTTGTTGGTGCAGTTTGTCAATACACACGGTTTGTTTGTCATTTCCATATATAACCTTCTTTCTCAAATGCTAATTTAACCATGCTACTACTCTTGTTTTGCATACATCAGAGTCATTAGTCCAATGTGCTGCAGGTCTATTTTTCCATTTTGTAAAAACACCTATATCAAAATATGTATACGGTTCACCATAGTATTCGGTTCGCACAACAACAGTATACTCATCTGATATTTTAATATTTTCCCCCATTGTACCTATCAGTTCTGGCGGATCATTGTCATCTCTCATTATCCACATACTTCACCTCTTAAATGCTAATAGGACTTACACTGGGGAGCAGACCTACCGGTTGCAGTCTCCTATGTATCCCCAGATGCCTAAATGTTAATCTTCGTATGGTTCTATTTTCAGGTATGTTATCCCCCGGATTGTCCCGTTCCCTATTAACACATCAGATGCTGTCAACATCCCCGATATATCTGCACTTTCTTCCTGTCCTATATCTGCCAGGACAATATCGTCTGGCGGCGCTTTTTTCAGCAGTTCGATTAATTCCCTTACCGTCATTGCTGTCTCCTTCCGAAAACATTTATTTACAATTACTCCTTATCTCGACAAGAATCTAATACCCACCGATTCATGTCAAGGATATAGGCCCATTCCACATCACCATCCTGCCACTGAATTAAACATTCATGCTCCTCAATTTCCAAAACACTAAAACATGTAACCTTATCATTCATTATGGCAGGATATTTTTTTCCAATCATGTATTCCATACTCATAGCCCCTTCCCATGGAAAATTCTAATTATCTATTGATGAACCACAAATGCCGAACCTTCTTGCATTTTTCGCAGTAAAATTCATGAGCGGTCAAAGCAACACGAAATTTGGTTCCGTGAAATAATACAATTCGTTCTGCCATGCAAATGGATTCCGGGTAATGCGTTTTTATACACTTACTTTTTCGCACCCTGTACCTCCTTTAAATTCTAAACTAGTTCGCTTAATGCATTTAGAAATTTATTAAGTTTTTCATCAGCATCTAATAATTCGCATTCAAGAGCCTCTTTTGCTGCTTGTGGCGAAATTATCGTGGATTTTTTGCAGCATCCATTTTCTGAAATTTCCACATATATAGTTCTGGCACGCACCTCTCTTGTATTTCCAAAACATAAGTCTCTTGTGTC
The DNA here is from genome assembly GCF_040545455.1 of Enterocloster citroniae. Lineage (NCBI taxonomy): Bacteria > Bacillati > Bacillota > Clostridia > Lachnospirales > Lachnospiraceae > Enterocloster > Enterocloster citroniae. Next base: position 3,884 of record NZ_JBEPLZ010000052.1, read on the forward strand.
TTCCAGTTCTTTTTTCCTTTTTCTCAAATTATCTAAAATATGTTTAATTTCAATGGCCTGTTCAAGCGTTTTTTCGGTCACTCCATGCACCTCCAATGCTAATCTACCGCCTTATAAATAAAAGGCAAAAACAAAAGTCCCATAATGTCGTCAACTACTCTTGGCTGTATCTGGTGGTATATTAACAGCTCTAATCCCTGCCAGACTAACGCAAGCACTATGTACCACCAACACGTTTTTATAATCCTGTCCATGATTTCTCCTAAATATTAATACTGCTGATTATCAGTTTACCGAAAAATGCCAGTCACTCCGCGGACGGTCTGGAAAATCTCTCCGAATAAGCCTATATGCCTTGTCGATGGATTCTTTTTTGTCATCAGCTTCAACTGTTTTTGTTCCTCTGTAGACTTCCCACATTCCCGGCTTGCTCTCATAGTACACTGTGTATTTCATAATTTCCCTTCCTCCGGTTCTCCCGGAAATTTTAATTTCTCTGGCCTATACGGTTCTGGCAGCGGCATCCAAGCGTTGATATCTTTCATTGGGTGATTGAGATCCGTTGGAGTTATATGCCAGCTTTCCCCATGCGGACCATACCAGGCTGTTAATATCCAGCCATCCCTCGTGCAGACTAAGACATCTTCTTTTGCCTCTGGGAGCTGCTCTGCCACTGGAATCCATACAGGTACATCCTTCTGGTAAGCATCACACCAAATATCCCATTGCTCGCTCGCACGTTTGAGCCTATCCAATAATACCGGGATTTCACACGGCTCCAGGCCGGTATCCTCATAGGCAGCTAATCTTATCATCGCATCACGAAATCTATCATGACGTATGCTTACCTCAGTTTTTTCCTCATTAATCCAATCTGTTAATCTCTCCATACCGTAGTTCCCTTCTTAAATCTTAATTTTCCCATCCGAATCGCTCATGCCATTGTCGTTCTGGCGACAACGACTTAAATGCCGCCAAGCACAACTCCCTGTCTGATTTATCACGATATCTAGGCACCGGCTGAGCAAAAGGGCAGAAAACCTTATCTGATAAATCATCCTGCTGTAACTGCACACACCGGCTGCACTGAAACGCTTTCATTCTGCTTTGTACCTCCTAAATCCTAAATATTGCTTATCTCAGTTTTGATTTGTAACAATATTTATCATTAAACAACATTGTCATTGAACTACTTTTTTCATATAATATTGTAAAGAATGCCTAGGAGAATAAAATGCTTAACAATCAACATGCTAACCCGCCTTCCTATCCCAGATTCCAATCAAATGTGGTGACTGATTATGGCCCAAATCCGTTTATTATCGATATCGGCAATGCCACTGTGAATAACGACACATTTCGCACTGCCTTATGGACAGGTAACAACTTGCAGCTTACTCTGATGAGCATACCAGTTGGTGAAGAAATAGGTATAGAAGTGCATCCGGACAATGATCAATTTTTGCATATTGAATCTGGCCACGGTGTTGTCCGAATGGGTAATCAAATGGACCGTTTAAATTTTCAACAACCAGTCTTTATAGATAGCGCCATATTCATTCCGGCTGGAATCTGGCACAATATAGTAAATACTGGCGATATCCCATTAAAATTATATTCTATCTATGCACCGCCTCACCATCCCTGGGGTACCATTCACCAAACTAAAGCTATCGCAGAAGCAAATACAAATCATTATTAATTACCACCTCGTCAGTTCTACAAAAAGGGCTGACGGGGCTTTGTTTTACCATGCTACCTCCAGGAAATCCTAATTGTCCTTAAAAATCTCCTCGATTGCGTCTTTGTCCTCCTGGTCCTGTTTAGCCTCCATGTAGCATGTATCGCATAATATAGGACCGCCGTGTATATCTGTCCTTTCGCAACAATCACCGCTGCCGCACATTTCGCAAAAAAACATACTGCTCCTTCCCGATTTTCCGCCGTTAAAATGTTAATTCTCCTCTTTCACGATTTCATCATATATTTCGTTAGATACTTCTATAATTTCTTCTACGGTAAACTCTTTATCGTTCGGATATTTATTAAATCTCCTAAGGAGCCTGTCCATCCCCTCTATCATTAATCGCTGCTTATCATTCATAAATTTCCTTCTCAAATAGCGATTTAGCCTACAATATACTTACAATCAAATAGCCATTTCATAGCTTTTAGAATAGACTGTTTTGTAATACAATTATGGGTTTCTCTCTCCAGTACCATATGTATTGCAGTCAGTTTTTCCTGATCCGTATACTGCGGGTTTTCAATATCCTCAAATATCTTTAAATCTATTCCCATGTTCATCCTCCTTTGCTTCATACAAACGCTGAGCCATTTTCTCTTTTTCGGATAAGGTGATGGCCTCAATCATATAGGCAAAAGAAATTTGACCGCGAATCCATGGCAAGTTTGCTCTATAGATAGGCTTCTCTGAACACCAATGGTCAACAAGGTTAAAAATTGTTTCCCTGACACGCTTTTTATTCATCATGGCTGATCCTCCTCTAAATCTGTGTTTACGACAATAGTTATCGTCCTTGGATATCCATCAATATAATCAATCAGTCCCAGTTTGCGCATTTCTTTAAGGTTACTGTTTATGGACGCCGGTGATTTGAAACCTGTACCATTAGCAATTTCTCTGAAACAAGGTGGATAACCATGCTGTTGTATGTATGAGTTAATATAATCCAGTATTAATTTATGCCTATCTTTTATTGCTAAAGTTTGCTTTGGCCTCCGTTCTGGTATAGCACATGCCACCGTTCGATCATATGCCGGACGTAAAAATGCATCTGTCATTGGAGATGGATGTCCCTCCATATCTCTGATAGATGCCATCCACTGACGTTCAGAGTTATTGCTATACTGATTCCGGATCTTATTATTGATCAATCACATGCCCCTCCTTTTATCCCTTTTATAAGAGCCTTTTGGTTCTGCTCCGCGATCTGCTCCCGGACCGACTCTTCCGGGAACGGAAGTTGAAACGTCCGTTCCCTGATCCGATTTGTGATCCGGTCATCATAGCGCAAATCCGGCAGGCTCATATTGCTGGTAAAAAACGTGATCAGCTTGTCCTGGTACCGGCCATTAATGATGCTGTAGAACCGTTCTCCTATCCAGTCCTTTGGCAGCTCTGTCCCAAAATCATCTATGATCAGTACCTGCACGGTTGACAATGCTCTCAGAAGGTCGCTTTCACTTCGGGTTCTGTCATCCCATGTGGCCTTAATCTCATTCACGATCTGCATTGATCCGGCAAATTTAACCTGCATTCTGTAAACATGGATCAGTTCATTGGCTATACTGGCGGCCATACGAGTCTTACCTGATCCTTTTGTTCCGGAATACAGATACAATCCCATCCCACGCTCTCTCATATCATCCAAATGATCCAGGTAATATTTGATCGCAGCGCAGGTGTCCTTAATGATCCTCCGGCTGTCCTCTCTCTGGTATACTCCCAATCGGAACGAGCGAAGGTTCAGGTCCTTAAATGCCTCCGGAATACTTGCAAACTGCAGCTTATGCTCCATGATCTGGCGTTCAACCAGCCCACACTCACAGCGTTTTCCATACTCTCTCCCCTCTTCGTCCCGCCAGTATATCCAGCCGCTTCCATTGCACAAAGGGCAGTTTTTTACAGAACAGGTTTTAGAACCCGGTAAATCCCTCCCCGGCGCCGCTGAGATAGCCATCACTGTACGTTCTTCCCTTCCGGCCTGTATCCGGGTGATCATTTCCTGCAACGGGTCCACCTTCGATTCCTCCCTTTTTCCTCTGCTCCCAAGTCCTCACCGCTGCCTTCCAGTCCTTCATGTGGTTTTTACCGATCATCCAGCCTTTGGACTGGTAGTAATCAACAAACTGCCCGGCGTCAATGCCATTGTTCCGTTCCTGACAGTATGATCCCACTGCCGATACCGAAGGAGGAATGAAGCGTTTTTCTTTGGATACGTTAGTATCCTTCTTATTGTTTTGTTTTTGTTTATGTTTAAATATGTCTGCGCTTTGTACTTCGCTTTCTACTACTGGAAATACTTCGTTTTGTACTACTTGATATACTTCGTTTTGTACTACGCTTTTGAAAGTGAAATATACCATCTTATATTTGTTGGGGCTTCCTTTTCTGCCCTTTTGGTAGACGATCCGGCCAGCCTTTATGAGTTCGTCCCTCGCCTTTATAAATGTGGCTTCTCGACCCATTGACATGGCTGCCATCAATCTCAGGTTATCTACTATAACCCACTCGCTCCACCCGCTCCGGTTGAATAGGTTCATCATCTTGTACCATAACAACTGTGACGGGATCGGTAAGTAGTTAGTTTCGAGCCATCGTTCAAAGGCTATGATCTCTGCCAGATAATTTACATCCATGTAGGCCATCACCTACCTTTCCAGCATCCTTCCTGAATCCCATTCTCTATACTGCTTGATCCAGTCCTCCAGGCGCATTGTTACCATCCATCCGCCACGGTTGCGGCGGTGGAATACAGCCGGAAGAATTTCATCGTTAAAAGGGAGCATTTCAGCTTCCGCATCATTTACAGACTGGTCCATAGCAGCCTCCAGGTTTAGACGCTCCACTCTCTTGCATTCGATGTGTATGCCCGGCAGACCTACTACATCGGCATCTCCGCTGGCTCCGCAATACTGCTGCCCTCTCCGGCAGTCATATCCATATTCCTTCAGCAGCCGGGCAAGTTCTCGTTCCCCTCGCTTACCTTTTTCTCTTTGAGACCTTCCCATCAAATACCTCCCGCGCCAAACATGTTGATCTGCCCTGGCATATCTCTTTTCTTGTCATGAGCCACAAACCTCCTGGCGCCTCTTGTGGAGTATTTCATGGACCTCATGCGCCTGTCCTGCTTCGCAAGCCATACAGCCGCTTCCTGACGCCCCTGCGGGGTTGAATCAGGAATGTAATAGCCATCTCCATTATCCAGGTTAAGGATCACCTTGTCGTAGCGCAGCGCTTCTATTGCTTCGCGTATGCGCCTGTCTCTATATCCTGTTATCCTGCTGAGTTCTGCCCTGCTTATGGCGTTTTCCCTGCCTACGCCCAGAGCATTATAAACAGCGCTTTGGATAATTCCTAAGTTTTTTATGTATCTCAATTCAATCCCTCCTTTCGGGCCGGGTAAAGGAGGTTTGATAGGTCCCGGCCCGTGATCAGAAAGTATACCGTGACATATCGCAATCTGACCGTTACTCATTACCGTTGTATGTATCAGCCTATATGGCGTTGATACCTCTAATCTAAATAATTACGTCCAAACTCCTGCCGGAATTGTTCCCGGCTGCCATAATGCGCTTCATAGTATTCTTGGGCCATCCGCTTAAGCTTGTCATCAATCTGCTGGTTCTCCGGCGTGGCCTTAAAACTGGCCCCATTCGGATGCAGATCATACCGAAGTGGAATCACAAACCCCCGATTTTCTGATTTCTCCTTGTATCCTTGCCGGCCCTCAAAAATATGATGCCGCTCCACATATGGACTGCCAGAAAAATAGCAATGATCCATGTCCTCGGTAAATACACTCCATAATCTCTTAGCCATCCTGCTCCCTCTTCCTACAGTTCTGATCATACATCTGCATCATCCGTTGGATCTCCTGAGGAGGAAGTGTCTCTATCCCCAGATCACGGCATTCTGATACAAGTCCGTCAATAAGTTTGCTCATTTCAGAAGTGTCGTAAGTGCTGGAACCGCGTAGCATGACGTATGTACGGAATTGTGTGCCATCAGAAGCAACCTTTACCTCCGTGGTCGGCTTGATATGGTAAGTTTCAGCCTCCAGTGACCTGTCCGCACCTTTATCATCGTCCGGCACCACAACATATATCAGATGGCCGTCCATCTCTTCCAACTGCCCATATCGGCGGAGCATAAGGTTGTGTGCCCGGTTCTTGGATATATCGGATGCCTCCGATAATTTGGTCAACAACTGCCAGTAATATGCATTGGCATCCAGGCTACGCTTCTTCCGGTATTGCTTGGCTACTATGTTAAGCAGTTTGCCACGGATATCTTCCAGTTGTCCCGTTATGTCCTGGTCCATCTCAAAGGTCAGCAGGAATTTGCCTGTTTCCCAGTTACGGGCGATATCCTTTAGGATCCCTTTGCTCTCCATCAATCATCACCCCTTTGGATCATTCCAAGGAAGTCCACCTTCCTGCATGTCATCTGGTGGTGCGGTCGCGCTTTCTTTATCTGGCTTCCGCTTCAGCTTATTGATTGTTTCTTTAGCTTGGATCTTCGTCATGCAATGGATATCCGTTAATCCATACTTTGACAAGACATTCTTTATTCCGATTCCAGTCCGTTTCAATTCCAGAAATATTTCGTTAACCTCCGATTTGGTAATCAGATCAGGATTTTCTTCCCTATTGTATTTAGTCCGGTCAGATTCCCAGTACACATCTGCACCAATTCCAAGCTGCTTACACGCTACCGATATAGCATCTGTGGTTGCCATCTTATAGCATTCGTCAGATACATAGATCCCAGACTTTTCCTTTGCAGCAAACATGCTGCCACCGTTACCTGGGATTGGTTTGGACCACTCTCCACCAACCTTTATATATAATTCGATATCCACAAAAGCCGCTATCTCATTCCCTGATGTTTCTAACCACTTCCGTGTCGGAATATAGTACCATCCTATCCCACATGGCCCGAACTGCTCGGTCAGGACTTTTATTCGCCACATAGGGTTGATATCGGTCATACCGCTGGTACGACCTCCTTTAATGGTCTTCTTGGCATTGTCAGGGACAGAACGGACACTTTCATATAAATCAAGATTCTCCATCTTCATCCTCCCTCATAAGTGTTCCAACTATATAGATAACTGCCTTTTCCAGTTCCTCCCTGGCAGGGCTGCCTATCTTCAAATTGCATTG
>NZ_JBEPLZ010000053.1:0-10793 GCF_040545455.1 Enterocloster citroniae
GCTGACTAATACTAATCGGTCGAGGGCTTAACCAAAAGGTTTAGGGGAAAAGAAGGAAGTTTCAATTCGGTTTTCAATATGTGGTTTTGAAGGTACGTAAATTGTTTAAATTGTACTTGATATTTGACTGGATTTATTGTATAATAATTTGGTCAGCTTAAGAAACAGCTGAAAATATCAGTATTCCTCGATAGCTCAGTCGGTAGAGCACGCGGCTGTTAACCGCGCTGTCGTAGGTTCAAGTCCTACTCGGGGAGTTTTTAGTGGAAGTCCATGGCGACCACTACCTAATTTAGGCCCCATGGTCAAGCGGTTAAGACATCGCCCTTTCACGGCGGTAACACGAGTTCGAATCTCGTTGGGGTCATTTGAACGAATGTGTTCATCAAAGATATGCCGATGTGGCTCAATTGGCAGAGCAGCTGATTTGTAATCAGCAGGTTATCGGTTCGAGTCCGATCATCGGCTTTTACTGTAAAAGCAGTAATCAAAATCAAAGATAATATAGTTCGGACCTTTAGCTCAGTTGGTTAGAGCAACCGGCTCATAACCGGTCGGTCCTGGGTTCGAGTCCCCGAAGGTCCACTCTTCCTAACTAAAGCAGATTGAGAACTATATAATCAACATAATGGCCCGGTGGCTCAGCTGGTTAGAGCGCCGCCCTGTCACGGCGGAGGTCGACGGTTCGAACCCGTTCCGGGTCGTTTGCATTTTATAATGCGACACAATTTATATGCATTTTGGGGTCTTAGCTCAGCTGGGAGAGCATCTGCCTTACAAGCAGAGGGTCACAGGTTCGAGCCCTGTAGGCCCCATTTGTATTATGCGGGTGTGGTGGAATAGGCAGACACAAGGGACTTAAAATCCCTCGGTAGCGATACCGTGCCGGTTCAAGTCCGGCCACCCGCATTGCAATTAAGTTCTGATGCTGAAAGGTATTGGGACTTTTCTTGTAATTATATTGGGTTAGCGGCTATGGTGGAATTGGCAGACACGATGGGTTTAGGTCCCATTGGGAGACCGTGCAGGTTCGAGTCCTGTTAGCCGCATGCGATAGAGTCTTATTTTATAAGGCTCTTTTTTCTTACATTTTTTGAGATGTTGCATATTGAGATGTTGCATTTTGATGTTCTGCATTTGATGTACGGCATTCTGTGTTGTATGGCGGGGCCAATTTTGAATGGATCATAAGGTATGTTTATAATATGACATATAGTTGTCATGTTTGACCTGTTATAATAAAAAAGCCAGTGTAATTTTAGCATATGTTTAAGGCAGAAAATGTTTAAAGAAGAATGACTTAAAGAAGAATGGCTTAAGGAAGAACGGACTAGGGAACAGTGAATTAAAGGAGAGCGGCATATGAAATTAGATGGATTTGGTATTTTTGTTAAGGACATGGGGACAATGATACGGTTTTACCGGGATGTGCTTGGATTTGAGATTAGGGAAGACGAGAATTGCAGTAATGTGTTTTTGGAAAAGGATGGGACTCTGTTTTTGTTTTATGGCAGAAGGGATTTTGAGAGTATGACGGGGAAGCAGTTCCAATATGCGGATCAGGTGAATGGGCATTTTGAGATTGCACTGAGTGTTGATGATTATAAAGCCGTGGATGAGACTTTTAAGACGGTGGTGGCAAAGGGCGCGGTCCCTGTCATGGCACCTACAACAGAACCTTGGGGACAGCGTACCTGTTACGTGGCGGACCCGGAGGGAAATCTGGTGGAGATCGGTTCATTTGTGAAGGGAGATTAAGGTACGATGGAAGAATTTAAACGCATAACAATGGACAACCTGGATAAGGAACATATATGCTGCTGCATTTCCGATAAAAAAGGGGAGAACTGCGTGGCATCTAAGAAAGAATGGCTTCGGGACAGACTGCAGGAGGGACTTGTTTTTAATAAGCTGGATGTGCGCGGAAAGGTTTTTATTGAATATATACCGGCTGAATACGCCTGGGCGCCCATTGAGGCCAAGGGATATATGTATATTGACTGTCTGTGGGCTTCCGGCCAATATAAGGGTAAGGGATACGGGGACAGCCTGATGGAACAGTGCATTCAGGACAGCAAAGACAAGGGAAAGCTGGGATTGGTCTGCATTTCTTCCAAGAAGAAAATGCCTTTTTTGTCTGATCCGGGATTTATGAGGCATAAAGGCTTCAAACTGGCAGATACATCCAGCCCTTATTTTGAACTGCTGTATCTGCCTTTTGACAGTGAGGCTGGCGTGCCGTGGGTGAAAGCATGCGCCAAGGACGGCAGGATCGATGAGATGGGCTGGGTCCTCTATTATTCTAACCAATGTCCTCACACAGAGAAGTATGCGCCGCTCTTGACCGATATCATTAAGGGCCAGGGAATGGAGTGCAGGCTTCATAAGATAGATTCAAGGGAGGCCGCACAGTCAGCGCCTGTGTTGTTCACCACCTACGCCTTGTTTTATAATGGGAAGTTTGTTACCAATGAGGTGTTGTCGGAGAAGAGTTTTGCAAAGCTGTGGGAGCGTATCAGAGAAAGGTAAGGGAAAAGGCAGGAGTATTCTACAGAATTATTCTGCAGAAATACAGTTATTTAAGTCAACAGCGATATGGTATATATGTACAAAAATATTCCTTAATAATAGCATAAAGTAACAAAGAAATATTTTTGATCCAAAATCGGACACCAGTCCTATAAAAAAATGCACATATAATTTAATATTAAGAACAGCTCCTGTGGTGATTATGGTTTGCTGCATGATAATAGATGGTAAAACCCATGATCTCTGTAAAATCCATGATCTCCGTAGAGGAAAATAATTAATTTGGAGGAAGTAATATGAAAAAGGCTGTTCTGAGTATGATGTTGGTATTGACAGTGGCATTATCGGGGATAGGGTGTGCAAAAAAGCCGGCCGCGAATACTGATCTGGGAAATGAATCAACTGCGCCGGGGACGACAGAGGGGACACAGGCGGATGCGGCTGAGGAAAAGGGGAATGAGGCGGTGCAGATCCGGATCCTGGCTACCAGTGATATGCATGGGAAGTTTGTTCCCTATGACTATGCTCTGAATGAAGAGAGCATGTCAGGTAGTGTGGCACAGGTGGCTACCGCTGTCAAAGAACTGCGCAATGAGAATACGCTGGTAGTTGATGTGGGGGATGTGATCCAGGACAATTCTGCCGACCTGTTTATTGAGGATGAGATACATCCAATGATCCTGGCCATGAACAGAGTAGGTTATGATGTATGCGTGACCGGCAATCATGAATACAATTATGGGATGGATACATTAAAGCGGATCCTTTCCCAGAACCATGCAAAGATCCTTACGGGAAATGTATTGGACCAGGAAGGGAAGGCCATTGCGGATCCATACACAGTGATAGAAAAAGGCGGAGTTAAAATCGGCCTGATTGGAATGGTGACCCCCAACATTACCAAGTGGGACTCTGTCAATCTGCAGGGGTGCACGGTTACTAACCCGGTGGATGAAACGAAAAAGGCCATTGACCAACTGGAAGGAAAAGTGGACCTCTTAATCGCTGTAGAGCATATGGGGGAGGATAATGAGTATGATGTGCCGGATTCCGGTGTCACGGATCTAGCCGAGAAGTGCCCGGAGCTGGATGTGATCCTGGCTGCCCATGAGCACAAGCTGGTGGAAGGAAGGCTTATAAACAATGTGCTTGTGGTAGAAAATAAGAACAGCGCCCAGACCATGGCCCAGATTGATATTACCCTGAAAAAGGATGAAAATGGTAATTATCAGGTCACAGACAGGGATTCAAAGAGCATTGAGATCAGCGGATATGAGCCGGAAGCCGAGTTAATGGCAGAGCTGGAGCCGTACGATAAACGTGCCAAAGAGGTGGCTAACACTGTCATTGGAAGGTTAGAGGGCGGCGACCTTGCGCCGGAAAATGAGATTCCAGGGATTCCCCAGGCAGCCATTGAAGACACAGCCATGCTGGACCTTATCAACCAGGTTCAGATGTACTATACGGATGCGGATGTTTCTGCGGCAGCCCTGTTTAATGAGGACTCAAATCTGAGAGCAGGGGATATTAAGAAGTCGGATGTTTCGCTGATCTATAAATACACGAATACGCTGTACAAGCTGAGAATGACCGGCAAACAGCTGAGAACCTACATGGAGTGGAGTGCGGAATATTATAATACATACATGGATGGGGATCTGACGGTTTCGTTTAATCCGGATATCCGTATGTTTAATTATGATATGTTTGCAGGAGTTAATTATGAGATCAACGTGTCAAAGGAACCGGGCAGCCGGATCGAAAACCTGACTAAGAAGGACGGGACTCCGGTTCTGGATGACGATGTATTCATAGTGGCGGTCAATAATTACAGGGCCGGTACCCAACTGCTCAATTACGGCACCGTATACCAGGAGGGGGAAGTGCTTCCGGAGCTTTTGGAAATGGATGTCAAAGGAAATATAGGCGGGGTCAGGGAGCTGATCGCGGATTATATTGTAAATGTAAAAAACGGAGTGCTCGTTCCGGAGGTTGACCATAACTGGAAGATCACCGGGAATACCTGGAATGAGGAAGATCATAATAAGGCAGTGGAATTGGTAAAAGAAGGGAAAATATCCATTCCCATGTCAGATGACCAGAGGACTCCCAATGTGAAGTCGGTGACAGTGGAGGATTTAAAAAAGTAGGGAGCTTGTATCGCATTCCCAGGCGGAAATAATGATTGCAGAAATATAAGATAGCGTTTTCCGGCAGCGGTTTTCCTTAAGGGGGGAACCAAAGCCGGGGACGCTATTTTATTTTGCTAACTGGACAGAAATTATGGAGCTGTTTATTAGCCGCCATGATCATTGATAAAAAGCACATTAAAAATATGTGCATATTGCATAAAAGTAAAACGTAATTTATGGATAATATAACTGAAAAACAAATTAATACTCAAAAAAGGACTGGAGTCCTTTTGCAAATTTCACAAATGTTTTAATATTGTTGCAGAACAAAACGTTGTTTTGAGGAACGGATTTTGAGAAATTATTTTAAAGGATTACTTTAAAGGATTACTTTGATGGATCAGTTTGATGGATCAATTTACAGTGAAAGGAAGGTACGGATGTGGAATATGTAATTGAGATGAACCACATTACCAAGCAGTTTGGAAGTTTTAAAGCCAATGATGATATTACCCTGAAGGTGAGAAAAGGGGAAATACATGCGCTGCTTGGGGAGAATGGGGCGGGAAAATCTACCCTTATGAGTGTCCTCTTTGGTTTGTACCAGCCGGAGGAGGGAGAAATCCTCATGAACGGGAAAAAGGTAAAGATCGACAATCCCAATGATGCCAATGCGTTGGGGATTGGGATGGTTCACCAGCATTTTAAATTAGTACATAATTTTACGGTCCTGGAAAGTATCGTGCTGGGCAGGGAAACCACAAACATGGGCATTCTCAAGATGGATGAAGCCAGGAAGCGGGTGGTGGAGCTGAGCGAACGGTATAAGTTTAAAATTGACCCTGATGCTTATATAGAAGACATTACAGTGGGCATGCAGCAGAGAGTTGAGATCCTGAAAATGCTTTACTGCGACAATGAGATCCTGATCTTCGATGAACCCACGGCCGTGCTGACACCCCAGGAGATCAGCGAACTGATGAAGGTGATGAAACAGCTGGTAAAGGAAGGAAAGTCCATTATTTTTATCACCCATAAACTAAATGAGATCAAGGAAGTGGCGGACCGGTGCAGCGTTCTGCGCAAAGGGAAATATATTGGGACCATCGATGTGGCGGAGACTTCTAAGGAAGCAATGTCTGAAATGATGGTTGGCAGGAAAGTGAATTTCATTATTGAAAAGCAGGACATGGATCCTGGGAATGCCGTCCTGGAGGTGAAGAACCTGACCATAAAATCCAGGCATTCAGGAAAGGATTCTGTCAGAGATGTTTCCTTCCAGGTAAGAAAAGGGGAGATCCTCTGTGTGGCCGGTATTGACGGTAACGGTCAGTCGGAACTGGTCTATGGGATTACAGGACTGATGCCCGTGGAAAAGGGGGAGGTGATCCTCAATGGAAAGAATATCACAAAGGAATCCATCCGGCAGAAATGTCTGGACGGCATGGCCCATATTCCTGAGGACCGGCATAAGCACGGTTTGGTACTGGATGATACACTGGAGGAAAATCTCGTGCTTCAGTCCTATTACACAAGGCGGTTTCAGAGACATGGATTCCTCAGGTTTGACGCCATAAGGGAATATGCCAAAGTCCTGATCCAAAAGTTTGACATCCGCTCCGGCCAGGGCGAAAAGAGTATTGTGAGGGGGATGTCGGGCGGAAACCAGCAGAAAGCGATTATTGCAAGGGAGCTGGACCGCAATCCTGAGATCGTCATAGCAGTGCAGCCGGTCCGGGGACTGGATGTGGGAGCCATTGAGTATATCCATGAACAGCTGATCGCCCAGAGGGACGCAGGAAAAGCTGTTTTGCTGATATCCCTGGAACTGGATGAGGTCATGAATATCAGCGACCGGATCCTGGTGATGTATGAAGGGGAGATTGTGGGGGATCTGAATCCCGGGGAAATTACCACAGAGGAACTGGGCCTGTATATGGCTGGAGCAAAAAGGAGTGTGGAGTATGAAAGATAAGTGTAGGAATCTGTTTCATGGAGAGGGGATCGTAAATTTCAGTTCCTCCATTCTTGCGATCATCTGCGGGCTTCTATTCGGCTTGATCATCCTTTTTGCCAGCAATCCCGGACAGGCTTTTTATGGGTTCATGATGGTGCTTCAGGGAGGATTTACAGATGGGATCCAGGGGATCGGGCAAATGCTTTACCTGGCAACACCGATCATTATGACGGGACTTTCCGTGGGGTTTGCATTTAAGACAGGACTTTTTAATATCGGTTCCTCGGGGCAGTTTACGGCAGGGGCTTTCGCAGCGGTATTTGTGGGAGTTAAGTTCACCTTTCTTCCGGCAGGCGTCCATTGCCTTGTGGCGCTCATGGCAGCATTGCTGGCCGGTGCCATTTGGGGGTTTGTACCAGGATTCTTAAAAGCATTTTTTAATGTAAATGAGGTGATCGCCTCCATCATGATGAACTATATCGGCATGTACCTTGTTAACATGCTGATCCAGAAGACCGTATATGACCAGGTTAAGAACCAGACACTTCCAGTGGCGGCAGGGGCTAATTTACCCAAGGCCGGTCTGGACCGCCTCTTTCCCGGGACCAACATCAATGTGGGGATCCTTATAGCGATCCTGTTCGTTATCCTGATCTATGTCATACTGAATAAGACTACCTTCGGATATGAACTCAAAGCCTGCGGCAAGAATCCTGACGCCAGCAAATATGCGGGTATTAACGAAAAGCGGAACATTGTACTGTCCATGGTGATCGCAGGAGCGCTTTCAGGAATTGGCGGAGCCCTTTTATACCTGGCTAATTCGGGAAAATATATGCAGGTGCTGGATGTGATCGCGCCGGAAGGTTTTTCAGGAATATCAGTTGCCCTTCTGGGGCTTTCCAATCCCGTGGGGATCCTGTTTGCGGGACTGTTTATCGGACACATCACAGTGGGCGGGTACAATATGCAGCTCTTTGATTTTGTGCCGGAAGTGATCGATATCATAATTGCGGCCATCATCTACTGCGGCGCGCTGTCTCTTTTGTTCCGCACACTGATCTATAAGATCCAGATGCGCAAGTCAAAAAAGTCGGAGGCGGGTAAGGCCGCCGGAACTAAAGATGCAGATGGAGCAAAGAAGCAGGAGCCGGGGGTTAAGACCGGAAAGGAGGGCACGCGATGAGCGTATTGTATTTTGTTGTACAGCAGACCATGTATTTTGCAATCCCGCTTCTGATTGTGGCCATTGGTGCAATGTACTCGGAGCGCAGCGGCGTGATCAACATTGCCCTTGAGGGCATTATGGTAATGGGAGCCTTTGTGGGAATCTTTTTCATCAATACCTTCCAGGACAGGATGAGCGGACAGGGACTGCTGCTTTTGACCATTCTGATCGTGGGAGTGGCCGGAGGAATTTTCTCACTGCTCCATGCATTTGCAGCCATCAACATGAAAGCGGACCAGACCATCAGCGGTACGGCCCTGAACATGTTCGCGCCTGCCTTTGCTATTTTCACGGCGCGGATGATCCAGGGAGTGCAGCAGATCCAGTTTAATGACACGTTTCATATTGATAAGGTGCCGGTGCTGGGGGATATTCCGGTGCTGGGAGATATGTTCTTTAAAAACTGTTACATCACCACTTATCTGGGGATCCTGATCTTTATTGCGGCAGCATTTGTGATCAAGCGCACACGGTTCGGACTGAGGCTTCGGGCGTGCGGCGAGCATCCCGGTGCGGCGGATTCCGTGGGTGTGAACGTGGTAAAGATCCGCTACGCCGGGGTCATCATATCCGGTGTGCTGGGTGGGATCGGAGGCCTGGTATTCGTGATCCCAACATCCACCAACTTTAATGCCAGCGTGGCCGGTTACGGTTTCCTGGCAATCGCGGTATTGATCTTTGGTCAGTGGAGAAGCAACAAAATACTGATGGCGGCATTTTTCTTCGGCATCATGAAGACGCTGGCCAGCGCTTATTCGGCCATACCGGTGTTAAAATCCCTGCCCATACCCAATGAGGTATATAAGATGATCCCTTATATCGCAACCCTGATCGTTCTGGCATTTTTATCCAAGGCATCCCAGGCGCCCAGGGCAGAGGGGATCCCATATGACAAGGGAAGCAGATAGTGATTTCAATTAATTAAAATAAATAGTAAAATGGAGGAAGTAAAAATGAAGAAACGTTTATTAAGTGTGGTATTGGCAGCAGCCATGGCGGCAAGTCTTGCCGGGTGTGTACAGAAACCGGGAGCTTCCGGCAACACGGATTCCAACAGCGCCGGGACAGCGGCTGAGAGCGGCGCAGAAGCAGGCAGTTCCCAGGAGGGATATGAACTGGCCCTGATCACGGACGTGGGTACCATTGACGACAAGTCATTTAACCAGGGTTCATGGGAGGGACTTGAAGCATATGCCAAGGACAACAACCTGACCTGCAAGTATTATAAGCCCAATGAGAAGTCGGATGAGGCTTGTATCAACTCCATCAACCTTGCTGTAAAAGGCGGGGCCAAGGTGATCGTGACACCGGGCTTCCTGTTCGAGGTTCCCATCTATGAGTCACAGACCAAGTATCCTGATATTAAGTTCATTATCATTGATGCGGAACCTAAGTCCGGCGATGATGTTAAGATTGAAAGCAATGTATTGTCAATCTTCTATGCGGAGGAGCAGGCCGGATACCTGGCAGGCTATGCGGCTGTGACGGAAGGGTATACTCAGTTAGGTTTCATGGGCGGTATTGCTGTTCCTGCAGTGATCCGTTACGGCTACGGTTTCATCCAGGGCGCGGACGCGGCTGCCAAGGAGATGGGGCTTGAGCCGGGAAGTGTTTCAGTTAAGTATACATACGTTGGAAATTTTGACGCGTCACCGGAGAACAATGCCAAGGCGGCAGCGTGGTATAATGAAGGGACCGAGTGCATTTTCGCCTGCGGCGGCGGTGTGGGCAACTCTGTTATGAAGGCTGCGGAGTCTGCAGGCAAAGTGGTGATCGGCGTGGACGTGGATCAGTCTTCCGAGTCTGCTACCGTTATCACCTCAGCCATGAAGAATCTGGGCGATTCTGTTTATGATGCGGTTGCAGGATATTATGACGGAAACTTTGAGGGCGGAAAGTCAGTGACACTGGATGCAAAGGAAAACGGCATCATGCTCCCCATGGAGACATCCAAGTTTAAGGTGTTTACCCAGGAAAAGTATGATGAGCTGTATGAGATGCTGAAGGACGGAACCATTCAGGTTGCCAATGACACGGTTGCAACGCAGGCCAGTGCTGTTCCAACCGACATCGTGAAGGTTGATTTGATCAAGTAATATAAGTACAATTGGGAATCAGGAGGACTATCAGCATGGACATGAGCAGTTTGTGCAGGGCATTGCCTTTTTTGAATGAATTGGATAAGGGACGGAGACAGCAGTTTGAGGATTATTTTTGCAGCGCCCCGGCCTGGCTGATGGACTCCTTCCGGATTGTCGAGATGGACAAGGACGTTATATTTGTCAAGGAAAATGCACCGGCGGACGCCATTTTCTTTATCGGAAAGGGCGTGATCAAGGCCGTGGATTACCGTATATACGGAATCGCCTTTGACTTCATGCGGTTTGAAGGCCTGTATGCCATGGGCGGGATGGAGGTGGTGATGGATCTGGATACCTACAAGACCACCCTCCAGACAGTAACTCCCTGTACCTTTGTGAAGATCCCCAGGGACAAATTCGCGGAGTGGCTCAGGACAGATATATGCGCCCTGAAGCAGGAGGCAAAGGCCATTGGGGAATATCTCCTGGAACAGGGGAGAAGCAGCCGGGCCTATCTGTTTCTTCAGGGTTCCGACCGTCTGGCGCTGCTGCTGATGGACATGTACCAGAAATATGAGAAGAACGGCGTGCTTCAGATCAGCAGTACAAGGCAGGAACTCTCGGATTCCTCCGGTCTGTGTGTAAAGACAGTGAACCGGGCAGTAAAAAAGTTTGAGGATGACGGATGGATCTCACGCCAGGGAAATAAAATATCCATTGATATGGAACAGTATGAAATGATACGGGGGTTCATATCCAAGATCATCGAGCAGGGTAGTGTCAAGTAATCTATGAAAAACGGAGTCTAAAAAATAGGCTCAACCGAACCTTGAAAATTGCAGATATTAATGGTTTTAAGACCTTGG
>NZ_JBEPLZ010000054.1:0-10274 GCF_040545455.1 Enterocloster citroniae
TTGCATTTACCCATGTCATGGTGCATTTACAACTTCGTGAAATTTCCAATGTGCATTTACAACTTCAATGTTGCATTTAGGATTTCAACTAACCGAATTGACGGTATTAATGAATGATTATTCCTAATGAGAATGATCTTTCATTATTTATAAGTATTTGCTATTGAACTTTTACGTTGTTATACTGAATTTAGAAAACAAGAGAGGAAGTATCAGATATGTTCAAAAAAATAAATGTGTTGTTGGTTGCATCGCTGTTGGTTTTATCGGTGGCCGGCTGTTCCGGGCGTTCTGCCGGAACAGAGGCGCAGGCTGAAACAGAGGCGGCAGCCATACAGAGTGAAAATACCGTAGACAGTGGACAGGAAGGCGTCCAGGCCGGGGCGGTGGGGGAATTGCCGGATCTGGAGATTCGATTTGGCTATGACGGGGAGCCGTTTATTCTGCGTCTATATGATAATGACACTGCGGCAGAGATTGCGAGAGATGTGGGCGAGGCTTCCTGGAATCTGCCAATTTATCATTATGACGATTTTGAAAATCATGAAGTTATGCAGTATTACGACATTCCGGGCAGATATACCATACCATCAGACCCGGAAACCATCACTTCGGAGCGGGCCGGGGAAGTGTATTATTCCGAGCCGAACCGGATGATCCTGTTTTACCATGACGCTGAGGTGACAGGGGAATATACAAAAGTAGGTACCATTGAGGGAACCGGGGAGCTTAGCGAGGCAGTGGAGAACAACCCGGTTCTGGAGGGCTGGAGCAACAAAATTGTGTCTATTCAGTGGGCACAGTAGTAACTTATGTCAAACAGGAAAGGATGAAATCAGATGAGAAAAATCTTGAGCTTTATGATGGTCACTTTTGCAATGATAACCCTGGCAGCATGCCAGAGGAGCGGAGTAAATACCGCTCTGGCCCAGACAACGGCTGAAGCGGCAGGCCCCGGGATTGTAAATAGCCGGATGGAAACCGAAGTCGGCCCCGGTGTGGTTAGTGACCAGGCTGATACCAGTGCGGCAGCCATAGAAAACGCTCCGCAGGAAGAAACTTCCGAACCTGCTTTGGCAGAAAATGAAAAAACAAGGATTCGTATTGTGGCGGGAGAGAACACCATTGTGTTTGAATTAAATGACAGTGCGGCGGCAAAGAGCCTGTACCGGCAGCTTCCCTTGTCATTGGATGTTGAGAATTTCAGCAACAATGAAAAGATCTTTTATCCTCCGGAAAAGCTGGATGTCACAGATACCCCGCAGGCGGCTTCCGGCATGGGTACGCTGGCCTACTATGCTCCATGGGGAGATGTGGTCATGTTCTACGGAGATTACAGTCCCAACGGACAGCTGTATGAATTAGGGCAGGCTGTCTCGGGAACAGAGAATATTCACAGCCTGTCCGGAATATTGCAGATTGAAAAGGACGAGTAAATAATAAAATCTACTGATTCCTGAAGTACCCCGCAGCGAGTCTGGCATCCGCATCTATGATGATACAGTTTTAAACTGGATTGACTTTATTATGAGGTTTAAAAGAGGCGGCATGGCGTTGGAGGCAATTCGGGAGTATGTGCAGCTTGCCTTAAAGGGCGGGGAAACAAAAGCGGCAAGGAAAGAGATTATGATGGAAGCGAAGGAAAGTCTGGAGGCAAGGCTGATGGAAATGCAGGAGAGCCTTGACGTTATCAACTACAAGCTGGACACTTATGAGCAGAAATGCGGTCCGATTACGATGAAGATTGGAAAGGAGAACTCCTAATTACCAAAATGCTAAAAACTGCAATGGGCATGGAACGTAAATCATGCAGTCGATCGTAATCGCCAGAGGGCAGAAAGGATATTATGAACAAGAAAATACATTTTATCGTGACGGTTGTTGCGTCAGCCGCTTTATTGGCAGGCTGCTCGCAGCCGGAAGAGGCAGTTCCTCAAAATATGAATAGCCAGAAAGAGGGCAGCGGGAAAAGCACTTCCGAGGTACAGAACATAACGTCCTCAGAAATCTCTATGGCAGGACAGCCGGAGAAAGGGGCTGTCGTTTATATGACGGCGGATATCAATTCAGACAGTCTTATGGAAATTTATCAGGCGCTGGGCGCGGCCCCAACCGGCAGGGTAGCGGTAAAGCTGTCTACCGGAGAACCGGGGAGTAACTATCTGCGCACAGACCTGATTGGCGGTCTTGTCCAGTCCCTGCAGGCAGCAATTGTAGAGTGCAACACTGCCTATGGAGGGGCCAGGTCCAACACGGCCATGCATTACCAGGTAGCAAAAGATCATGGTTATACTGCCATTGCTGATATAGATATCATGGATGAGGGCGGTTCCATGACGCTTCCGGTTACCGGAGGAACCAATCTGACGGAAAATTATGTGGGAGAGCATTTTTCTGACTACGACTACTATGTGATACTGTCCCATTTCAAAGGCCATGCTATGGCTGGGTTCGGGGGAGCAATTAAAAATATCTCCATTGGGCTTGCATCAGCGGAAGGTAAAAACCATATTCACACGGCAGGAAAGGGCGGGAGCATGTGGAGCGCTTCTCAGGACCCGTTCCTGGAATCCATGGCGGAGGCCGGAAAATCGGTTGCGGATGCTCTGAATGGGAACATCCTCTATATCAATGTGATGAACCGTCTAAGTGTGGACTGTGACTGTGATACAAGCCCTGCTGAGCCGGATATGCATGATATAGGAATCCTGGCTTCCTACGACCCGGTGGCCCTGGATCAGGCATGCGTTGACCTGGTTTATGCTGCTGCGGACGGACAGTCCCTGGTGAATCGGATTGAATCCAGAAATGGTATTCACACCCTGGAGCAGGCGGAGAAGATAGGGCTGGGGAGCAGGACCTATACGCTGGTTAATCTTGATGAGTAAAAGACAAAGATGGCTGCAAAGATAATTTTTCAAATACTGGAATTGAGGTAGAGCTATGATTGAAGCACTTCACAGGGAATTTATTTATATCTGGTATTATTTTGACCTGCAGTTCCGGCAGATTTTCTTTTACTGGGCGGTGGGGATTCTGATTGGTTCCCTGATGTCTGTTTTTCTCAAGAAACATATCCATGACAGAATGTCTTCGTTGGGAAAACGAAAGATGGGGATATGGGGAATTATTCCCGCCTCCGCATTGGGAATACTTTCCCCGCTCTGTATGTATGGGACTATTCCCATTGCCGCCTCTTTTTCTAAAAGTGGGATGCGCGAGGACTGGATAACCGCATTTATGATGAGTTCTATCCTGCTAAATCCACAACTGTTCTTTTATTCTTTTGCGCTGGGGACAGAGATTGCAATGCTCCGTCTGCTGGTGGCCTTTATATGCGGCTGCGCAGGCGGACTTCTCATACATATTTTTTTTAAACAAAGAAGCTTTTACAAGTTTACGGATTTTGATCTGCCGGAAAACCGAGATAGTGAGGCGAATATTGTGAGGCGTCTTTTGAAATATATGGGACGCAATATAAGGATAACTTTTCCGTATTTTTTGTTGGGAGTTCTATTGACTGCCCTATATCAGAGGTATGTGCCGTCCCGGTGGGTTACCGGTTTATTTGGAGCGAATCAGGGACTGGGCGCACTGATGGCAGCGGCTCTTGGCATTCCTCTTTATACCTGCGGCGGTGGGACGATTCCTCTGATTGCAGCCTGGCTGGGGGAGGGGATGAGTAAGGGCAGCGCCACCGCCTTTATGATTGCCGGGCCCGCTACGAAGCTTACCAATTTGGGGGCGGTAAAAATTGTTCTTGGAGCAAAGCATTTTATTCTGTACCTTGTTTTTTCAATTCTAATGTCTACTGGCGCTGGAATGTTGGTTGATTTGTTATTTTATGGTATATGAATATTTGCAGCACTCTCTACAAGAGCGGCGGCCGATGTTAGCTTATGATGCTCAAAAGTTCATAGGCACTGGTGGATAAACGGATTGCCTCCCGTTTTTTTGCATCCCCCAGCAGGTCCACCAGTTCCTCCAGGACCTTTATGTGGGCTGTGTTATGATTTGACAGGAGCATGACAATTAAATCCACCGGGTCATTATCCGCATGGTTGAAGCGGACCGGCTTATCCAGGGTAATTACGCTCATGCATGGGCCAGAAAGCTCCGGTGCAAGAAGATGAGGAAGCGCTACTCCCTTGTCAATTACCATATAGCCGCCCAGCTTCCGTTTAATGCGTATCATCTCGTCAATATGCCTCTGGGTGATATATCCTTTTTTCTTTAACAGATCTCCGGCCAGTTGGATAGCGTCATAACAATTCCTTGCATGCACATTCACCGCCACCAGAGATTCGTCAAGCAGATTCCTCACGGCCGGCTTGTGGCTCTTGTCCAGCCCTTGTACCTCCTCTTTGATATCCCGGGTTAGCTCGATGGACAGCTTGATACGCTCCTCCGGCTTCAGCTCTAAGGAACGGGCTACTATGTTAATGGTGGCGCTGATATACTTGTTGAAGTCCACATTCTGCATCCTTAGCATGAACATTCCCATGAGCTTGTTGATATCTTCCAGCTTAAGAAGGGGATTTACTGTGACGCATTGGTACTGTGTGCTTTCTAAAGGCAGAGTAGAGATGATAAGGTCACAGGAGAGTGGCTGCGCAGCGCTGATGAACTCGTGGTAGGATATGGATTTTACTACATTTACATTGGAAAATATGGATTTCAGGCGGTTCTCCAGTATCCTGGACGTTGCAACTGTACTGTTGCACACGATGATTACATCTTTCTTTACCGCGGCCTCCAGCGGATTCTTGAGAATGCAGGCAACAATATACATAGAAATATATACCGCTTCCCGGCTGCACACTTCCTGGTTTACAGTTCCCAGCCGTTCTTTCAGGATGGTACATAGCTTCTGCCTGACCACCTGGCAGACATCGGGGAATGTTTCCTCTATCTCCTGCAGCGCAGCATTATGCTCCGCGGGTATATTGAGGAACAGGCGGTACTGCATGACGCTGAGGTGGGCAGCCAGATCCAGAACAGTATCATCCCCTTCTTCAAATTCGATTTCCAGGGAGTCCTTT
The DNA here is from genome assembly GCF_040545455.1 of Enterocloster citroniae. Taxonomy (NCBI): domain Bacteria; kingdom Bacillati; phylum Bacillota; class Clostridia; order Lachnospirales; family Lachnospiraceae; genus Enterocloster; species Enterocloster citroniae. The sequence goes on from NZ_JBEPLZ010000054.1 coordinate 5,043, forward strand.
ACTTCGGCAATCAGTTCCTTTGCGATCAGGACATGCTCTACATTGATTTCCTGGGAGGAACCAAATTTACGCAGCGACATCCACTCTGCATGGATCAGGAACATCTCATTTTCATCCGCATCCAGTCCAGTCTGATCCAGAATCATGTCATGGATCCGGTTATAGTCAAATCCGGATGGTACCTCAATGTGGGGAAATGTCTGTCTTTTCACACTGATTGGATGCCCTCTATCCATGCGTGTGAATGCGGTGAGAAGATATAGGAACATGGCGCAAAATCCATTGTCCGATATGGTCACATGGGCGCTATCCTGAAGTTCCCTGATTATAAACAGGATTTTCTCCCTCCATGCATTTAATACATTGCAGAAAGAGGTCATCTGATACTTTCGCAGCAGGCTCTCAGCCTGTGTGAACCTCATACCTATCAGCTCCTGCTGGTGCGTTCCCGTCTCCAGCATCTCTCTCAGAACCATGATGCATCCCCTGCGGATGTTATTTTCCGTATCCCGCACCGTAATTCCCATGTGCGGCTTGGAAACCATATGGATGCAGGACCGGTCCATCCAGGCTTTCACCTTCTGCAGGTCATTAGAAACTGTGGCAGCGCTTACCTGCAGCTTTTCCGCCATCTCGGCAATGCTGGTGGAGGAGCCTTCTGACAGGAGCCATCCCGTGATGGAACGGACCCTCTCGGCAGAGGACATTACATATCCTCCTGTCCCTTTTTCCCTCAAATGCATTTGGATCTGCCCATTGATGTCCTTTAACAGTATCCCTATTCCCGGAATCCTCACCACCGGTTCATGCGAAAATCCCCCCAGCCACTCATCGATAACATCCAAATCGCTGCGAATGGTCCGGGAACTCACTGACAGCAGGCTGGCCAGCTCTCCTGTTGTCATGGCCTGCCGTGACTGAATCAGTATTTCAATTATACGTACACATCGTTCATAGAGCATAAAACCATTCCTCATCCCTGTTTTTGTAATAACATCGTTCCTCAACTGATTCTTCATCCGACAGATAGCTTTGGCTTGAATGTGCCAGTGTAAAGCCGCAGTCACAGGCCCATTGATCCAGAACCGGCACAAGTGCGCGGTATGTACTTTTGTAGCTGAACATAATCATCCCTCCCGGATTCAGATATCCGGGCAGGTGTATCAATATATCTTCGCAATCCCTGATGTTATGTAATACCATGAAAAGGCAGATCAAATCATAATATTTCCCGGACAGACATGCTTCTTCAGAGATAAAATGAATGTTTTTCCGGCTGAACACGCGGCTCGCAAACTCAATGCGCTCCTGGTCCGGGTCATATGCCGTAACCCGGCGGCAGTGGCAGGAGAGCAGATAGCTGCCCCATCCATAGCCGCAGCCATAGTCCAACACGTCTTTCCCAGCCGTGCTGCCAGCAACATTTTCATATGAAGCCAGCATAGCACGGAGGAACGGGTCCCTGCGGATCAGTTCCAGGTACTGTTCGGATTCCTGCATTTTTCCCTCCGATCCAGAAACAGGCAAGCCTGCATTTTCTGTTACGAAATGCGTGGCCTGCCATATATTTTTATTTAGTGGAACAGTGACATGAGCTTTGCAATCAAATATCCGATTGTATTAAAGTCCATAGCTTCATATGCTCCTCCTGTTGCCATGAGATGTCCTGTCATGGGGAAGGTAAGAGCCACTGCAAACTGGAGTATAAAGCCTGTTATAAGAGCGCTGAATATACAGTTTTTAAGGCCTCCCCTGGCATTGGCGTACACGCCGACCAGTGCTCCTTCAAAAAAGTTGATCTGGACTCCAGGTACCACAACCGGTGAGAAACCGGTAAAAGCCATAACCAGAGTAGCCAGGATGGAACCTAAAAGGCTGAATACGAAACCAAGCATCACAGCAGTGCCGGCGTAAGGGAATACCGTGGGATAGTCGAGGCCCAGGACCGCGTTAGGCAGCAGCTTTTCAGCAACACCGGAGAATGCGGGAATCAGTTCTGCCAGCATCATGCGCACGCCATAGAGGATGACTGCGATTCCTCCTCCAAAGGTGAGTGACTGTATTAGGACATATAGAATCCAGGGAGTTCCTTCGGCCAGCTCTCTTACAACCGCGGGGCCGGCAATAAAGGTGAAAATAAAATTCATTACAAGCACGGCCATGCAGGTTGCGATTATACTGTCCTTGAGCCAGTTAAGCGAACTGGGAAATTCAATCTCTTCTGTGGATTTTCCACCCTTCTTAAACAGCCTTCCGGCTTCTCCGGCAATAACGAGCGCAATGGCACTGGGGACAAAATTAGCATGCTCCGTAGTCACAGGCTTTAAGTAGTGGGCGGAAATGGTGGTGGCAATCCAGTAATACACGCCTGAAATAAGGCCGCCGATTGCTATCAAAGTGATTCCGGAGAATCCGAAGCCCGCCATAATGCTTGCCATGAAGCCTGCCCAGAAAAGCTGAAGGTGTACGGTCATGGCCAGATTCTTCCATGGCGTAAATTTGGCAAGCAGGATATTAATGACAAATCCAATGATGAAAATTAATGCGGCTTCCGTTCCAAATTTGGCCATGGACTCGGCATAGACCACCCAGTACAGAGGCAGCACGCCGTCCACGCCCAGCCCCCGTTGCACAAGGGTTGTCAGCAGGGTGATAGGAGTACCAATAATAGTTGTACCTGCGCTTAGGATCAGATATCCCATCATAGTCTTTACAGTTCCCATGACAATATCACTGACATTCTTTCTTAAAAACATCAAACCAATACATGCTATAATACCCAACATTACCGTGGGATTACCAAGCACGTTGGTAATAAAATCAATTGCAAAGTTCATAGTATCCCCCTCTCCATCCTACGTTCCTTTACAGTTTCCAGGCTGCCGTGGGCGTCTGGGTTGCCCATATTCCTCCATCCAGTCCTATGGTCTGTCCTGTAATATAGCTCGCCTGATCCGAGCAGAAGAAGCTGACCAGGTCAAATGCATCATCGGTTTCCCCAAACCTGCGAAGCGGTATCTGGCATAGCTTGCTCTCTGCCCTGTTTTTAATCACGTCTTCTGCCATTGGGGTGTTTAATACGCCCGGCGCATAGCAGTTTACGCGGATCTTGTATGGGGCTAATTCAGCTGCCCAGACCTTTGTAAGTACAATCATGCCAGCCTTGGCCGCCCCGTAGGCCCCTGAACCCGTATTAGGGAATGTTGCCAGGATGGAGGATACATTGATGATATTTCCACCATTTTCCTTCATATAAGGCACGCTGGCGTGAGTACAGTACATGGGACCCATGAGGTTTACATCTACCATGAGCTTCATATGCGTATCCGTAGAGCTCTCAATCATACCCTTGTGAAGAACCCCGGCATTATTAATCAGTATATCGATCCGGCCAAACCGTTTGCCTATATCATCGATGGCTGATGTCACTTGTCTGTTGTCGCTGACATCTACCGCGTAGGTCAAAAAACGGCCGGTATCCGGGTTCACTTCTCTTACTACGGCATCCAGGTTCTGGCCATTAAGATCCAGGAGGCCGACCACGGCGCCTTCTTCATAGAAACGGATCGCAAGTTTCTTTCCTGCCCCCTGACCGGCACCCGTGACAATTACTACTTTATTCTCAAATTTCCCCATGTCCGATTCCTTTCTTAATTATGAATTGCTCCCAAAGTCCTTACAATTTCTGTTTAATTCCATTTGCTTCGCAATATTCCCGCAGCTTGTCCTTTATTTCCTGCTTATTTACAAAGCTGGTAAGCTGTATGATCGGTTTATCAATGTCCTGCACAAGATAGGCCAGTTCCCTTCCTATCAGCACCAGATCCGCAGTGCGTGCCGCGCCCTTCCCTGTTGTAATATCACTGACCTCAAGTCTAGCCTCTATATCCAGGTCCTTAAGCGCCTTCTCTGCATTCATCTTCAGGATTACGCTGCTCCCCATGCCGCATCCACAAATCGTAACAATATGTAACATTATTCCTCCACCTCCACATCATTGAATATCCTGGCAACCATCTCCCGGCGGTCACACGCTGTAATCCGTTCCAGCATCCTGTCATCTTCAAATATGGTGGCAATAGCCTGCATGATTTTTAAATGAAGATCATCATTGCTTCCCGCCAGTCCGATTAACAGGTAGACCGGATCATTGCTCTCATTGCCAAATTCCACAGGCTGGGACAATGTCATGATACTAATGCCGCTCTTTATGACGCCGTTGGTACTTCTTGCATGAGGCATTGCCAGTCCCGGAGCCACCACGATATACGGCCCAAGGTTTTTGACCGTTTGGACCATGGCATTCACATATTCCCTGGTCACATAGCCATTATTTAAAAGTATGGTTCCTGATTTTATGACCGCATCCTGCCAGTCAGCTGCAGACACATTTAATTCTATATCATCCAAACTTACCAGTTTCTGCATCCCGATCCTCCGCCTTTTTACAGGCCACCAATGATTTCCTCTCCAGCACTGGCGCCGATTCTTGTAGCCCCTGCCTCAATCATGGCAAGGGTATCCGCGGTGGTGCGGATTCCTCCAGCCGCTTTGATGCCTGTCTCAGGCTTTACGCTGCTGCGGATTAGTTTCACATCATCCACAGAAGTGGAACGCGGCAGCATGGCCGAAAATCCGGTGGAAGTCTTGACTATGTCCACACCATGCTGCTCCGCAAGGCCACATGCTTTTACAATCTGGTCATTCGTAAGCAGCGGGGTCTCAATAATCAGCTTAACGATTGCCCCCCTGGCATGGCTGGCCTTTACCACGCCATCCAGTTCCTCAATTATGATGTCGTATCTCTCAGACTTTAACGCAGATACATTCATTACCAGGTCAATTTCCTGGGCTCCCTTGTCAAGGGCGTCCTCTGTCTCATGGATTTTCACATCCGGCCAATCAAATCCCAGAGGAAAGCTGATAACCGTGCACACCTTTGTGTCGGAATCCTTCAGTGCCTCGGCTGCCGTTTCTATCATATTGGGCAGTATGCAGACACTGGCAAAATGGTTCTCCTTTGCATTCCGGCAAAACTTGGCGACATAGTCATGGTTCATTCCAGGTTTTAATGTTGTCTGGTCAATATAACGCGCCAATTCATTTCTATTCATTTTTCTGTCCTCCTCAATCGTTTCGGTAGTGTCAAGTTTCACTACCTGTTTTATTGTTTAAACCTTGATTTTATGGGAGTTTGCAATAAAAAGAGCAATGACCTCCCTTTTTTTGGTA
>NZ_JBEPLZ010000055.1:0-6541 GCF_040545455.1 Enterocloster citroniae
CGTAGAGAATTTTGCCTTAGAAAAGGCCCGAATTCTCTGGGATTGTCTCTTTCTATCATGTTAGGGGTTAAAAGTCGGTATTAACCGATACCCCCTACTCCGGGGCATATATCCTCGCAGGAGCGCCCAAAATCGGAAAATCATTTCTGGTAGCGCAGCTTGCCTACCATGTCAGCACAGGGCAAAGGCTGTGGGGTTATGAAGTCCATCAGGGTACGGTTCTGTACCTTGCACTGGAGGATGATTTCCAGAGAATCCAGAGCCGAATGTTTATGATGTACGGCGTGGCGGATACCGCCAGCCTGCATTTTGCAACGGCAGCAAACAAAATCGGAAACGGTCTTGACGAGCAGCTTGAGAATTTCATAAAGGAACATCCCGACACGAAGCTGGTTATCATTGACACCATGCAGAAGATCAGAGAAGCTGGCGGCGAGGCTTACAGCTACGCCAGCGACTATGAGATCATCGGAAAGCTCAAGCGTTTTGCGGACAGACACAGCATTTGCATCGTTACCGTCCATCACACAAGAAAGCAGCCAGCCGGGGACAGCTTTGAAACGATCTCCGGCACAACAGGACTTCTCGGTTGTGCAGACGGAGCACTCCTGATGCAGAAGAAGAAACGGACAGCATTGGAGGCCACGGTCGATGCTGTGGGGCGAGATCAACAGGATCAGATTCTATATCTGAAAAAAGATGCCGACACGCAGATATGGAGCCTTGAACGGACAGAGAACGAGCCGTATCAGGAGCCGCCCGACCCGGTATTGGATACGGTTTCCCAGCTTGTTTCCTCCGAAAGCAGAGAATGGACAGGCAGCCCGACCGAGCTTGCGGAGACGGTCAATACAGGCATGGCGGCAAACGCTCTCACCAAATACCTGAACGTTAAATCCGGCAGGCTACTGGACGAGTATCATGTGAAGTACGAGAACAGAGCAAAACACTCCGGGCGGCAGGTGAAACTCACCTATATGGTAATCGACAATGTAGAGTACGAAGTAATCGACTGAGGACGGCGCGATGGCTGCAACGGTTGCAACGGTGAAAATGATGCCATCAGAGCAACCATCGCTATCGTTGCGACCATCGCGGAAAGGAGCGAAACAGAATGAAAACTGTACAAATTCCCTATGACCTGTTTCTCGACCTCGCCATATATCACCTGCGGGGTGAGGATGACTACGAAGAAGAAATCTGTCAGGGCTTGGAACAGAAGCTCGATGCCATACTGAACCGACAGCTCTATTCCAGCTATAAGACTGCCCCTACCGAGGAAGAACGGGGGCAGGCGCGGCAGGAATACCTTGACCGGCGCGGCGTTCCGCAGAGCTATCGCTGGACTGTTCCTCCTTGGGAGCTGTGACAGGAGCGTGCCACGCTCCTGTGGCTGGCAGACAAGGCAATGCATTGGCTGCTGTCTCCTCGCGTTTCCCGTCCCCATCGAAAAATCCGCAGAGTTTGAGATGGACGTGGGCAGAAAATTATGCGCAGAGGTTGTCTGCAAATAAGCTGCTGACCACGCCGGTTTTTGCGGTTTGTATCCACACTGCAGACTGCAAAACCGGCAGAGGCTTCCGCAGAAGCCGCATACCCCCTCGGAGAGCCCACGATACTTTGCAGCCGCAGGATGAAAGTATCATAGTGGGTTTATTACACTTCCGCAGAAGTGCCTCCCCGAAAGCTGCCCCGTCCTGCACAATCTGAAATCAGGAGGTAAACTGCCTATGGCAAGAGGCGATGGTATTCACCGTACCAACGCAAGAAATATGAGGCTGACGGCTGCCAGAATCGGCAATGCGCAGCAGCACAACGAACGGGAAAAAGAATCCTATGTCAATCAGGATATTGTCCCGGAGAGAACACGGCTCAATGTTCATTTCAAGAAACCGACCGCTGGATATGCGGAGATGTTTGAGCAGATGAAAAAGGACGGGATCATCTCCACCCGTGGACTGAAAGAGGACGCCTTTCTCTACGGCGAACTGATTTTTGACGTAAACACCGCCTACTTTCACAACCACGGCGGATATGACTTTGCAAAACAATTTTACACCGATGCCTACAAAGCTGCAATAGAAATTGTAGGCGGCGAGCAATATATTCTGTCTGCGGTCATGCACGCCAACGAGCGCAACCGCGCCATGTCCGATGCGCTGGGGCAGGACGTGTACCACTATCACCTTCATGTGGTCTATATCCCCGTTGTGGAAAAACAGATTCTATGGACGAAACGCTGCAAGGATAAATCGCTGGTGGGGACGGTCAAGGAAACGATACAGCAGGTCAGTATGAGCAAAAAGTGGGATTCCAAGCCCGCACTGGACGAGCATGGGAAACCGCTGCTGAACGCAAACGGGAAAACCGTGCTCCGAAAATCCTATTCCGTTCTGCAAGATGATTTCTTCGCCACCATGCGAAAGGCAGGGTATGACGATGTGGAGCGAGGCGAACGCGGCAGCTCCGAGGATCACCTGACCGTGACGCAGTTCAAAGTGCAGCAGGAGCAGGCGCGGCTGGAATCGATCGAGGATAAGATTGATAAGAAGAAGCAAACGATGGAAAAGTACAATGAGAAGATCAGGGAGCAGAAGGGAGCGGCAGCTTCCTTCCACGAGATCGACAGCATTGGGAAAAAGACCATCTCCGGCAACATCTCCATGACGCCGCAGGACGCGCAGTTTCTCAAGGAGCTTGCCAAGGAGGGCATCGCTTCTCGCGGGCTGATCGGAGATTTGAAGAATAAAGTGGAAACGCTCAAGCGCGATGTCAGCGTATGGAAACGCAAATATGAAAAGCTGCAAGAGCAGACAAAGGATTTCATGGAGGCACTCAAACGAGCGCCCCGCAAGGTCAAGGAGTTCATACAATTCATGCTCCACACCGAGCCAGAGAAGCCGGAGCAGTCCAGAAACCGTGATATGCCGCGCTGCAAGAAGTGTGACATGGAACTGTGAGCAACTACGGTGTAGAGCCGTAAAAATACGAAAATAGCCAACAGGAGCGCGTCGGACGAACCGGGCCTTGTCCGGCGTGCTCCTGTCTGAAAATCTCCGTTTTCCCCAAGTCAAGAGCCGGAGAAAACACCCGAAAAACACCCCTATTGCGTAACAGAGGCGCAGAAAGGAGCTTGCATGAGAACAGGGCTTACCAAGCAGGAAAAAACCACCGATATATGGTTTGACGAGAAAGAGCCGCTGATCTATATCCGCACACACAACACCGACCTCAAGAACAGGCTGACCGCCTACGCCGCAGTTCACCCCGGCGAGTGCCGCCAGACCAACGCAGACCCGGATACGGGCTGCATGGAGTTTGAAATACGCAAGGGGCGGTTCTCCTTTCGGCTGACTGCCCCATACAGCGCAGAACGCCGCAGGGCGGCAAGCGAAGCAGCGAAAAACGAATAAAAGGGTTTTAGGGCTTCGTTGATTGTTGCGTTGGCAACCCCACCGCAATGGTAGTGCCCTTCTCCGAACTTTTCTCTACCCAAACGGAGCCGCCGTGGAGGTCGGCGATCTCCCATACCAGTGAGAGCCCCAGTCCTGCGCCACCGTATTCCCGGCTGCGAGACTTGTCCACCCGGAAGAAGGGCTGGAAGATACTGCGCTGATACACCTCCGGGATGCCGCAGCCGGTGTCGGAGACGCGGAGCAGGAGCTTTTCCAGCTCCTGAGTGACAGAAACCCGTACCGAGCCGCCCGGCCAGTTGTACTTGACAGCATTCTCCGTCAGGTTGAAGATCAGCCGGTAGATCAGTGTATCGCTGCCAGTCATAATGCCGTCACCCTCCGCCTCCAGCGTGATGCCGTTTTTCTCCGCCAGCGGGGCGAGGTCCGTGAAGATCTCCTCGATCATGGGGGCGAGCTGGATTTGCTCGTTCCGCGCCACCTGCCGCAGATTGCTCATTTCCAGCAGCGTTCTGGTCATTTGGGTCAGCCGCTCCGTCTGCTCCCGCAGAAGGGTGAGAAACTCCGCCGTCTCTGGCCGCACATCGGGATGCTCCGCGGAAAACAGCTCCAGCCGCGCCTGCATCAGCGCCAGCGGCGTGCGCAGCTCGTGGGCGGCGTTGCCGGTGAACTGCCGTTGGGCGGCAAAGGCGTTGTTCAGCCGCTCCAGCATCTGGTTGAAGGAGCGGCTGAGCCGCCGGAACTCCGGCAGCGCGTCCTCATCGATCCTCATATCCGCCAGATTGTTCATCTGCACCTTTTCCACCTGCGAAGCAAAGCTGCGCAGGGACTTGAGAGCGCGTCCACTGACGAAGTAGGCAAGAATGCCGCTGAGCAGTGTTACCGCAGCCGTGATGTACCAGTTGGTGGTACGGAAGCGCCCTTGCGCCCCAACAACGATGATGGTCAGCTCCTCGTTGTGTGCTATGAGCTGCGGGTCGAAGCTCGCCGTGCCTTCCTCATTCAGGATCACATTGCCGCTGCCCTGCAAAGCGTCCGCAATTTTGTCCATATAGTACACACCGGATGAACAGAGCAACAGATTCATAGCCACGCAGGTGACGCCGATAAGCAGAACAGTCATCAGCGTGATGCGCCACTGTAGGGAAATCTTTCTCACGCCTCATCGCCTCCCATCAGATAGCCTTCGCCGATGCGGTTGCGGATGGGATCGTAGCCCTGCGCGGCGCGCAGCTTTTTGCGCAGGGCGGAGATATGCACCCGGATGGAGTTGCTGAAGCTGTCCACGCTGTTGTCCCAGACGTGATCCATCAGCTCCTCCTGACTCACCGGCCGCCCCTGATGTACCATTAAATATTCCAATATCCCCGTCTCCTTGCGGGTGAGCGTCAGGGGCTGTCCGCCAACGGCGGCAGAGCGGGAGCGGGTGTCAAAGGTCAGTGCCCCGCAGGTCAATATCACATCCTGCTGGGTGAACTGCCGCAGGGTCAGACTGCGGATGCGGGCCTCCAATTCAGCTAAGTGGAAGGGCTTGGCCAGATAGTCGTTGGCTCCCGCGTCCAGTCCCTCCACCTTGTCCTCCACCTCGCTGCGGGCGGAGAGGATCAGCACCCGCGTCTCACGGTCGGTCTGCCGCAGGGTACGCAGCACCGTCATGCCGTCCTTCCCCGGCAGGTTCAGATCCAGCAGGATGAGATCGTATTTCTCAACGGCGATCAGCTCCAGTGCTTTTTCTCCATCGTAGCAGTAGTCCACGCTGTAGGCCAGCCGCCGCAGACTGCGGACGATGGTCTCGCACAGAGCGCACTCGTCTTCTATGACCAAAAGGTGCATAAGAACCCTCCTTTTTTATTTCTTCATTTTCACGTTGTTCTTAATTATAGCAAAAACAGATAAGGTTTACGTTAAATTTTCGTTCTTAACAAGGACTTTAACTCTCCCGCGCTATGATGATGGCAGAAAAAATGAAGGGGTGATGGAATTGAGCCATGTGAAAAAGTCAACAGCGCAGGCCGTGCTGCTGATAGTGGGAGTCGTCATGCTGTGCTTCGGCGTCTGGCGAGGCGAGGCGTTGACGGTACTGAGCAAGGCCATTAAATTGTGTCTGGAGTGTGTGGGTATTGGGTAAGAATTTTTCAGGCGTTTCACAGACCATGTCCCGCTTCCGAGGATGGATACAGGCGGGGGCAGCTTTACTTACCAATTTGCACCTGCCCAACTTCCTCAAGGGCGGACTGTATCAGGGTGCGGGAAAGACCGTCTGCGTGCCGGGACTGAACTGCTATTCCTGCCCGGCAGCCTCCGGCGCCTGTCCTATCGGTGCATTTCAGGCGGTGGTGGGCTCGTCAAAGTTCAGCTTCTCCTATTATATCACAGGTTTCCTCATTTTGCTGGGAGTCCTGTTGGGACGCTTCATCTGCGGTTTTCTGTGCCCCTTTGGCTGGTTTCAGGAGCTGCTGCACAAAATCCCCACGAAGAAGCTTTCCACAAAGAGGCTGAAGCCGCTGCGATACCTCAAGTACGCCATTCTGTTGGTGATGGTCTTCTTGCTGCCGGCGTTCCTTGTGAACGATGTAGGCATGGGTGACCCGTTCTTCTGTAAATATCTCTGCCCACAGGGCGTGCTGGAGGGGGCCATCCCGCTGTCCCTTGCCAATTCAGGCATCCGGGCGGCGCTGGGGAGCCTGTTTACATGGAAATTCGGCATCTTGCTGGCGGTGATCGTGCTGAGCGTGCTGTTTTACCGACCCTTTTGTAAGTGGCTCTGCCCGCTGGGCGCGTTCTGCGCCCTGCTGAATAAGGCGTCCCTCTTCCAGATGAAGGTGGACAAAAACAAATGTGTCTCCTGCGGGAAATGCGCCAGAGCCTGCAAGATGGATGTGGATGTGACAAAGACGCCCAACCACACCGAGTGCATCCGCTGTGGGATGTGCATACGCGCCTGTCCCACAAACGCCGTGTGTTTCCGCTACGGCTTTGGAGACGGTAAAGATAAGGCAAAAGCAGCGGAAACGCTGCAGACAAATAACAATAACAAGCCTGCAAATAAAAAGTCAAGCTAAATTTTAAAGAACATTGAAAAATTTATACAGGTTGAAAAGTGGGTATCAAAATAAGACCGCCAGGAT
>NZ_JBEPLZ010000056.1:0-5185 GCF_040545455.1 Enterocloster citroniae
ATATCCTGGCGGTCTTATTTTGATACCCACTTTTCAACCTGTATAAATTTTTCAATGTTCTTTAAAATTTAGCTTGACTTTTTATTTGCAGGCTTCTTTTACGACATTTTTTCTGATTTTATGGTTCAAATCTTGTTAGGTTCATGAAAAAAGCGTGAAGCGGATACCGATGAGTATTAGTTCCGCTTTTATAGTGGGCGACAGCTTCCTCTTTTTACAATCTGAAATGGAAATTCTACTTTAATCTTAGAAGTGTGACCGCCTTCCACGCGATCCCGCAACATGGTAATAGCCATTTTTCCCATCTCTTCCAGAGGCACATGAATGGTCGTGAGCATGGGATCCGTATATTGGACATTAATGATATCATTGACGCCAATGATGGAAATGTCTTCAGGAACTTGGATCCCGCGTTCTTTACATGCCTTTAGGGCGCCGATTGCAACCACATCATTGGTACAGCATATGGCAGTGATGTCAGGTGATTGATCTAAAAGCTCTTTCGTACTCTTGTATCCACCATCCATGGAAAGCATAGCGTTATCGATGATGAATCGGGAGTCATTGGAGAGTCCTAAAGTTGTCATGGCATCCTGATAGCCTTTGAGTCGCGCCTCCTTGCTTCCGACATAACCTATCTTGCGATGATTTAGGGAATGAAGATAGTTGACACTGGATTGAGTGATTTTATATCCATCACAGATAATTTGATCACAGTTTGCATCCAGAATATTTAGCCCTATGTAAATAATCTTTTTATAATGAAACTTAAGTTGCTTGATTAATTCCGGTTTAAATCTGCCCAAAATAATTAGACAATCAGAAGGGACAGTGGAAACAAGTGAAGAAATGCATAGTGCATCTGTGGTGATTGAGGAGTATGAGCAGTTTACATGATATTGATGCTTGAACGCTTCTTTTTCAATGGATTCCAAAAGTTTTGTAAAGAATGGATCATCCTTTGTTTCATGAGGGGCACAACCGTAAATACAATTCAGATAGCGGATATCTGCCCTCTCAGGTAGAGTTTTTAATCTGAGATGCCGCGCTGTAAGATTTGGTGTGTAACCTTGTTTTCTTGCAACTTCCCAGATACGATGTTGCAGCTCTTTTCTTGCGACAGAAGTGTTGTCAGTATTTAAAACTCGTGACACGGTGGAAATAGATACGCCTACTTCTGCTGCGATATCTTTCAAAGACATTTTTATACCTCCATATTGTTAATTATATGTCATTAAATTAGTTAGCACAAATAATAGTATTTACAGAGTAAAGAATATCACAAGGTAGACAAAGAGTACAGAAGAATAAGCAAATATGAGAGCAAAACAATGCAAAAGAGAAAAAAAGAGTATTCCGAGTGATTCTAGTTCCGAACGTTCGGTATTCGTTTTACCGTAATAAACAAAAAAGGCTCCTCCAACTTTATGGTGGATAGTCCTAAATCAATCCTCTTTCTATTGCTCCCAAAATGTCCTCAAACGCAGACCCGTAGTCTTTGATAACGCTTTTACTCCAATGTGTCATGTGGTCAAAATCTGTTTTCGGGGTTTCGATTTTTCGTCCCGCTGACAAAAGTACCTTACCACGGAGAATGTCGAAATCATAGCCACGTCCTTCATCGGATATAGAGCGAATGACACTGTTAAGCCCTTCAACAAAAGCATTGGTATAAGGGGCATCAAAGTAGTTAAAAATCGGTTTCCTATGTCGTCTTACAGTAGAAGCCATAAGCCGCCAACCATTAAAATCTGTATCACTTGGAATCTGCCGTTGCCACTCTCGGAAAGCCCGTTCAGCTTCAAAGCGTGTAGAACAATCATATATCCGATAGAACGATTCTTTAAGCGCATAGGCTATTTTGAGTTTTGGATACTGTTCAAACCATTCATCACGGTATGAAATTGCTTTTTCGGTCAGTTTATCCTCACGCATAAGAAACAGGCTCTTGCTCTTTTTTAGCCCATGTGGAGCGTACTTATAGAAGTATTTTCGGGCAGAATCCATTTGCTCATTTGCCATTTTGACAACATGGAACTTATCAACTACAACCAGAGCCTTTGGAAGCACTTCATTGACTGCGGTACGATAACCAGACCACATATCCATAGGTGCAACCTCTACCTTACTGGGGTCTTTTAGAGATTGCAGGAACTCCATTACAGAAGTCTTACTACGGTTACGCAGGATTTCCATAACGGTATTTTTGTCGCCATTGGCAATGATAGCCCACGGCTGTTTACGGTGGTAATCGTCTTTCATAAGACAAATTTCATCAATACCAAGCACCTTTGGAGTTTCCAATTCATAAGGTTTTGGCAGTGCATTCACCCGTTCCATAAATATTTTTCGGATAGTGGTGTCAGATATCTGATATTCACGTTCCAAATCAGTGAAAGGGCAATATGGGGCAAGCAGTGCAAGTGTAGTACGCAATCTCTTTGTAATACGCTCATTATCGCCCACGCTCTCTAGTGGCTCTGCAAATCGTCCGCCACACTCTCGACACTCATAATAGTGCCGATTGATAATGAGGGCTGTACGCTTTCCTAGAACGCTTATATCACGCACTGTCTGCTTCCGGCTCTTGTAAATAACCAGATTCGGCATATAACAACCACAAACAGGGCAGAACGTTGGGCGCTTCTTTGTTTCAACGTAAAAGCCCATATCATTATCATTCTGTTTGAAGTCGGTAACTTCAAACTCCGGAAGGTCGAGCATTTTTTCCATAAGAGGATTGCTCATTCATTCTCCTCACAGGAGGGCTTATTTTTTTGCGCCTTTTTTTGCTCCTCCTGCTCTTTTTTGAGTTGCTCAAGTCCCAATCTAATTAGTTCAACAGTTGCTTCGGAACGGGTCTGAAAGCGGTTTTCAAAGCGAAAATTCTCAATAGCTTTGAACATTTCATCATCTACAGAAACAGTATAGCGTGGTTTGTTAGTTGCCATATATATCACCTCTCTTCACTTGTGATTATACACCAGTGAACCACTACACCACTATAATGAAGGCATAGATTCAGTGAACCACTACACCAAAAGGAGGTGATTACATGGCTACAGATATGCGAAGGTTTACAATTTCAGTTACCCATAACATGGATATGGAACTGGATAAGGCTAAGAGAGAAACTTACTACAAAGACACGCAAAACGAGATGATTAGAGACTTAATCATGCGTGGGTTGCAGAATTTGGAAGCTGAAAAAGCAGCAAAAGAGAACGGGTGCGAGAGGGCGTCCTAAGACGCCTATCCACCACGAAGTTGGAATACCCACAAAAAATAAAAACAGATAGAAATATTCAGGGAAAATAAGTCATAATAATGAAAGATTGATAAAAAAATCACCAAATAAGCAAACGATTGCGTAAAAAATATAGATAATTTGTATAAAAATGTTTGATTTAAAATGTAATTTTCCATAAAATTAATATACAAAACAACGTGTGTGCGAGAAAAATTACGCAAAACAACGGAGGTGCTATTATGAAACATTTTGAGTTTGAGTATGGCGAGGGCACAATGGGGGCAAATCTGCCGGATACTACCGATGTATTCATCCCTGGGGTGACTGTGGATGATCCACCTTGTATTTCGGAGAAGGAGTTAGAAGCAGTGTATAAAGAGAGCCTGAATCATCCAATTGGGATGCCTGCCATTAAAGAGTTGGTACATAAGGGAAGCAAGATTGCGTTTATTGTGCCGGACAGAGTCAAAGGTGGAGAGCAGACAACCAGCCATCGTAAGTTGGCAATCAAGTATATCCTTCAGGATTTATATGAAGCAGGTGTGGAGCATAAAGATATTTTAATTATTATATCTAATGGTCTGCATCCAAGAAGTACGGGAAAAGATGCTCTTGCATTACTGGGATTGGAACTCTACAATCAGTTTTGGCATAGTGGACAGATTATCAGTCACGATTCTGAAGATAAGGAGCATATGGTGGATCTTGGTCTTACAGACCGTGGAGACCCTGTTGCTATGAATAAGTATGTGTTTGATGCAGATCTTCCTATTCTCATCGGACACGTTCAGGGTAATCCCTATGGTGGATATTCTGGTGGTTACAAGCATAGTGCTACAGGAATCAGCAATTGGAGGAGTATAGCAAGCCATCATGTACCAGCTGTTATGCACAGGGATGATTTCGTTCCTGTTAATAATGCCAGTCTGATGAGAAATAAATTCGATGAGATTTCCATGAAGATGGAAGAGGGCATGGGTCATCCATTCTTCTGCTGTGATGCAGTTCTGGATTCTAAGAGCCGCCAAGTTGCTGTTTTCTCCGGTTATGCAAAGGAGATGATGCCTGAGTCATGGAAAGTCGCAGATACAAGAACTTATGTGCATTGGGCAGAGAAGAAGTATGATGTCTTGGTATTTGGTATGCCACAGAAGTTCCACTATGGAGATGGAATGGGTACCAACCCAATTATGATGATGCAGGCACTGTCAGCTCAGGTACTTCGTTTTAAACGTGTCATGAGTGACAATTGTGTAATCATTTGTTCAAGTCTTTGTAATGGATTCTTTAATGATGACAGATGGCCTTATCTGAGAGAATGTTATGATTGGTTTCAGCGCAATGAGATGAATGAACTGCCGGATATGGATCGTCTCGGAGAATATTTTGCGACAAATGAGGAGTATATCCGTAAGTATCGTTTTGCTAACGCATTCCATCCGTTCCATGGTTTCTCAATGATGAGTTGTGGACATATAGCAGAGATGAACACAAGTGCTATCTACATCGTTGGTGCTAAGGAACCGGGATATGCCAGAGGTATGGGACTTAAGACAAGGGCAACCTTTGAGGAGGCTTTGGAAGATGCTAAGAGAAAGTATGTAGGAGATAATCCGAATATCCTTGCATTACCTCTTACATTTAAGACTCCAGCTGTGCATCTTGGTATGAAGAATCCTGAACAGGATGGCATGGATGCGTATGGACATCAAGTATAATCCTACAAAATGAAATATTAGTGACAGCCATAGAGGCTCACTAAAAGGTAGTGTCAAGTAATCTATGAAAAACGGAGTCTAAAAAATAGGCTCAACCGAACCTTGAAAATTGCAGATATTATTGGTTTTAAGACCTTGGGGCCTTGCCCCAACCCCCACAAGGGACTCGTCCCTTGACCCGATTTCGGGCTTTGCCCGAACCCATCCTCGCCGGAAG
>NZ_JBEPLZ010000057.1:0-3730 GCF_040545455.1 Enterocloster citroniae
TATGTAGCTGACTAATACTAATCGGTCGAGGGCTTAACCAAAAGGTTTAGGGAAAAGAAGGAAGTTTCAATTCGGTTTTCAATATGTGGTTTTGAGGGTACGTAATGTGCTTAAAGATTATATCATTTATGGTGTAATTGCCGTGGTGATGACGGGGTGTGGCTCAGCTTGGCTAGAGCGCCTGGTTTGGGACCAGGAGGTCGCAGGTTCGAATCCTGTCACCCCGATTAACTAAAGAGAATATATATGCGCGAGTGGCTCAGTGGTGGAGTATCGCCTTGCCAAGGCGAGGGTCGCGGGTTCGAATCCCGTCTCGCGCTTTTTTCAATGATAGCCGAAGCCTTGATTTTACAAGGGTTTCGGCTGTTTTGGGCTTATAAAGAGTGGGGTTGAGTAGGGTTGAGTTCCCATCTTGAAATTGTGATGTTCTGATTATGATTTCAAGGGGTGGGTTCGAGTCCCGTCTCGCGCTTTTTTTATTGGTAGCCGGAACCTTGATTTTACAATGGTTTCCGGCCTTTTTTGACTTCTTTTTTATGCTCTTGCTGGGGTAGAGTGGGATAGAGCTGTGGGATAGTCTTCACTTTTTTGAAGACATCCAATTTTAGTCTTGGGTTCGAATCCCGTCTCGCGCTTTTTTATTGGCTGGAATTTCCTGAAAGCAAGGGAATTCCGGCTTTTTTGTTGGCGAAAGAAGAACCCCGGGAGACGATTCCAGGGGTTTTATATTGCATTTATTATTGGATTCACAGTTAAAGCATTGCCTGCTCTATTTCAAATGATTCAGAGCTGAAGTTGCTGTAGTACCTACCGTCATTGGCGGTAAAACGCAGCACGCAATAGTCAGGATCTGTCACGCCTTTGGAGTAATACATGGTATCACCTTCCCTCCAGATCATTTCCTTGGTTTTCCTGTCCTCCAGTACTTCCATGGTGCCGGTAAGCATGACTCCGCGGAAAAAACGCCGGTCACAAAAATAGATACATGCCCTTGGATTAGCTTTATACTGTGAAACTCTCATTGAGGATGTGTTGGTGGTGAAATAAAAGACTTTGATGCCCTCTCTTTTACGCGGTGGGAGCATTGCTTTAATGTTTGGAATGCCGTCCGGGGACACGGAACCGATAAAGGACACTCCCTGTTTGTCAATCAGATTTCCAATTGTTGTTTCTGTATCTCTCATGGCTTTAACCTCCTTTTCAACCATTATATAGTGAGCCAGGTTGAAAAGATAGTAGGCACTTTTTAGTAACTACAAAAGCCCCTTTTCTTTCAGAATATTTTCCCTGTGATCTTCAATCATCATCTCAATCCCTACATCCTGCATAATTGTGACGGCCTGAAATATTTTCCTGCCACGGTCTGTGAGATCATATTTCACCTGCAAAGGATATCCTTCAAAGGTGGTCTTGTCCACAAAACCGTACTGGATCAATTCATTAAGCTGCTGGATCAGCATTTTCTGAGTCACGCCGGCAATGGAATGTCTGAGAAAAGAAAGAGACTGGGGGCTTTTGCTTAACTGCCATAAGATAATGGGTTTCCATTTTCCCCTGATCGCATCATGAGTCAGTTCCAGGGGACATGTATATTCATTTCGCATTTTCATATAGATCACCTCATTTAAAGTATATCACCGTAACCCAGGATTGGCTATAGTTCTATACGGAGTAGGTTTAAGGAGGATGTCCATTTTAATAAAATGATCTGGTTTGATCTTGACAGTTTCAAGACAATGTTATAGAATGCAAGTATACACTTGCAAGAATGGAGGCAAAAATGGACCAGACAAGTCAAAGGATCATTGATGCGGCAATGGAACTGATGATGGAGAGAGGATATTCGGCAACAACAACGAAAGATATTGCCAGGCGGGCAGGTGTGAATGAGTGCACCATTTTTCGGAAGTTTAGTGAAAAAAAGGAAATCGTGCTCCAGGCCATGAAGCAAAGTCAATGGCATCCAGACCTTCGCCCTGAGGATTTTCTTCAAATATCAGGTAGTCTGAAGGAGGATCTGATGCGTTTTTCACATGTGTATATGACCAAGGTGAGCCCCAGGTTTGTAAAACTTTCTATTGGGCTGCGCACTCCAGAATTGGCAGATGTGACATCAAAGGGAATCATGGCGGTTCCCCAGACTTTTAAGACGGGCTTGATTGATTATTTTAGGGAAATGAACAAAAGAGGAATTTTAAAGCATGATGATTTTGAAACTTTATCCATGATGTTCCTGTCCCTGAATTTTGGTTTTATATTTTTGAAAGCTTCATTTGGCGATCAGCTGACAACCATGGACCAGGATTGTTATATTAGGGGGATGGTTGAAGGGTTTATCAATGGAATATAGTTATAAGTACAGCAGCGGAAATGAATAAAAAGTATGTGGCACGTAGTTTGTGTTATATATTTTTGATGTTGATGCAAGTGTTTACTTGCATAGAGGGGAGAGGCGACAAGAATGGGATGGTATTTTATTGCATGCACTTATTTAGATCCGGAAAGGGGGAGATACGATTATGATGACTATATAAGAATGGTAAAGCCTATTGTGGAGCAATATGGAGGTGTCTATTTGGTCAGGAGTGAAAGAATTGAGTACCTAGGAGAGGGATGGAAGCCGGACCGTATGATTGTTATACGTTTTCCGGACAGAGGAAGCCTGGATGCATGTTTTTCATCAGAGGAATACGGACGTATCATGGGAAAGCGGATATCCTCAGTGGACAGTCACGCTATAATCGTACCAGCCTTTGGAGAAGGCCAGGAGGTGGGAGAGTGAAGATAAGCAAAACAGTACATCAGCTGAAAATTGATTTTAACATAAGTCCGCAGATCAGCCGCTATGTCTATGTGTATCTTATAGAAGGTAATGATGGATATTACCTGATTGATACAGGGGTAAAAGGATGTGATAAAAAAATTGGAGAATATATACATAAAAATGGAAGAAGGAGACAAACTATCAATACTGTACTGCTGACGCATTCCCATCCTGACCATATAGGGGGAGCAAAGGCTCTAAAGCATATATACGGCTGCCAGATCTGTTCCTGTGCAGGAGAAAAGAACTGGGTCGAAGATATAGACCTTCAGTACAGGGAACGCCCCATACCTAATTTTTATGGTCTGGTGGAGGGTTCGGTTCATGTGGACAGAACTTTAATACCTGGAGAGATTATTGAACTGGAGCCGGGAATTTCGTTGGAAGTGATCAAGGCTTCCGGACATTCTCTGGAATCACTGTGTTTTTATTATAGGGAAGAGAAGCTTCTTTTTGTGGGTGATGGGATTCCTGGGCCGGAAGACGTGCCCATCTATGTAGACTCACAGGCCAGCCTTGATACGCTGGAGCGGCTGAGGGTGTGGAAGGAAGTGGACCTGTATTGTCCTGCCTGGGATCAGATGTATAACCATGAGCAGGGGGTGGAGGTCATTGAAAAGGCAAAACAGGTCATGGAACAATTGAGAGATGCTGCTGTGGAAAGTTTGCGCTGGTACAGCCGGCCGGATGATGTGGTTTCATATGTAGTTCCATGTTTGTGCCAACGACTTGGCATGGAGCAATGGAGTGAGCATCCGCTTTTTAAAAGATCGGTTTTGGAAGATATACAAAGGATGAAACAGGCTCGATAAAAAGTTTTTACAAAAAATGAAAAAAGCTGTTGACATTTGTCGAACCATCTGGTAAGATATCTCTTGCGCTGCGGTGAGAGCTTAAGCGCAAGAG
>NZ_JBEPLZ010000058.1:0-3663 GCF_040545455.1 Enterocloster citroniae
AGACCTACATCTAGTTTAGCACAGGAGTTGCTTTTATCTGAAGATATTCCCTCCACCTGCAGAGCAGGTGGTTTATTTTTACTGTGACACAACAATCCTGTATCCTGATTACAAATCAGGATACAGGGAGACCAATTTTGTACGTGCATTGTTCGTTTTAAACTGCCAGTTCACGCTAACCTGACTGCTGTTACGTTCCTTTTCCCATGCAGACAGTTCTTTTTGAAGATGTTCAATAGAAGCGATTCGCCTGGAAAGACACTGCCTTGTCATTACATTTAATTCGATTTCCGCTATATCAAGCCAACTTCCATGCTTTGGTGTATAGTGTATTTCAAATCGTTTTATGATCCGCCGGGCTTCTTCTGGTGGAAATGCTTTATACAGAGACGCAGGATTGTGTATGTTCAAATTATCCATGACAAGTATGATTTTTTCTGCATCAGGATACATAACATCGGACAGGTATTTCATTTCTTCCGCCCAATCCTTTGCCGTCCGGCGTTCCCGTACACTTACGTGGTGCATTCCTCCTAACGGCTCAATAAAGGCAAAAATACTGCAGGTCCCATTTCGGGTGTATTCGGAATCCACTTTTTTATCATCTCCGGGACGCATAGCCCATGAATCCCGCACTTCTCCTAAAATCTGATATGGTTTTTCATCCATGCAGACAACCGGGATAACTGGGTTATAGGGCATTTCATAAATGTCCAGGATGTCTTCCATACATGCTACAAATTCTGCATCCGCCTTATTTGGGAGACACCAGTATTGGCTGCGGTGAGGTCTAAGCCGGTTTTTTTTAAAGTTCTGCGGATTGTTTCGCGGCTGACCGGCTCATCAAATTCTATTTTTGCCTGTCCTTCAAGAAGGCGGATTGTCCACCGGCTATGCCCTTCTGGGGCAGGGCCGCAGGCAATTTCAACAATCCTTGCTTCCAAGCGTCCGTCAACTTTTCGGCGGGCATTGCTGGAATTGACATTCCGTTTAATTTTAAGAACTTCTTCCAGGCCATCCCTGGCATAGGTTCCTGCCACATTAGAAATGGTCGGGCGACTGACACCAAACAAATCCATACACTGGTCGTAAGTCCGCACAGGAGGATGGTTTTCATCCAGCGTCAGAAGAATGCGGCATCGGTTGACAAGTGTCTGGCATGTTTTTGGTTTATACAAAATAGATTTCAGTTGTTTTACTTCAGCATCTTTTAGCCGAATTATGTTTTTCTTAGGGCGGGCCATAGCAATATCCTCCATAGACATATTTTATCATCTATGAGAATTATATCAAACAAAAACAATTAGTTCAATTATCATCGTGTCACTACACTAGTTTTTTCATTTTAACCTTTCAATAAACCCATTTTAATCCGAAAACAGATTGTCTCTCAGCATTTTGAAATTCCCCATTTCTTTCTATCATATCTCTTAGTATTAGAAAAAGTCCAACTCTTTTTACAAAGAATCAGACTTTAGACCAAGGGGCGTTACTGTTCAGAGGCTGACTTGAATTAAATTGACCGATGGTCTAAACTAATCTTAGTTGAAACCATCGATCTTCTTTATCCAAATATCTGAGATGCTCTGTCAAATATATTCGATTTTTTATACGAACATTCGTATAAAAGGTGGAACGGCAGTGGCGCACCCTGAAGGAACGCTGGCTTTACTCCCTCGACCCTTCTCGTATCACCTCACTGGCTCAGTTTGACGGAATGCTCAAGGATTACATACGTACCTATAACACTACCGTCCATTCCGGTATCAACTGCACTCCATTGGAACGCTTCAGAAATACAAAGGATCACCCTCGTATTCCTGAATCCAGACAGTGGCTCGATAACTGCTTCTTTAATCGCGTCAATCGCAAAGTCCGTAAAGATGCTACTGTTTGCATCGATAAGATCAGCTATGACTGCCCGATGCAGTTCATTTCTTCCCGTGTTGAGATCCGTTTCCTTCCAGATGACATGGATTCTGCTTTTATCCTTTATGAGGGCAAACGATTCCCTATCCATAAAACGAACAAAGTGGAGAACTGTCATACCAAACGCAACAACGGCCCTGCTCTGGACTACTCAAAGATTGGAGGCTGACCATGATCTATAACTCTTTTTATGGGCTTACATTTAATCCCTTTGATAAACAACAGCTCAAGGAAAAGGATTGTTTTCAATCCAGGGATTTCAAAGAGATGAACCTCCGCCTCAATCATTTAAAGAACATTCGGGGGATCGGTGTTTTCACTGCGCTCCCCCGAATGGGAAAGTCCTATGCTCTCAGATGCTTTGCAAAAGGGCTCAATCCGAATCAGTACCATATGGAATACATGTGCCTGTCCACTATCAGTGTTGCTGATTTTTACAAACAGTTCTGCTCCATCCTGGGTGTTTCCGACAAAGGCGGAAAACCCGCTATGTTCAAGGCAATCCAGGAACAGATCACTTACCTTTACCGGGATAAACACCAGCCGCTGCTCCTTGCCATCGATGAAGCACAGTACCTTAGTAACGGAATCCTGAATGATATCAAGATGCTGATGAATTACGGTTATGATTCCCTGAACTGTTTTACCCTGATCCTCTGCGGTGAATCACACCTGAACGATATCCTGCGTAAGCCAATCCACGAGGCTCTCCGTCAGCGGATCACTATCCATTATAACTATGAAGGTCTGGATGACCGTGAAGTCTCGGAATACATCATCCATAAACTGAACTGTGCCGGTGCTTCACGCAGCATCATCAATGATGCTGCTCTCGGAGCTATCCACGGTTACTCCCGTGGAAATCCTCGTCTGATCGACAATCTCATGACAGATGCCCTGACCATCGGAGCCCAAGCAGGAGCATCGTGTCATCGATGACGAGATCATCCTCGCTGCCGTCAACAATCAAAACTTTTAACTCATTATCAATTAACGCTTAAGGCTATGGCATCCTCGTGCTCATGGCCTTATTTCAAAAGAGCCGTTGGCTTTCCTAGAATAAAGCTACGAGACTTCGCCGTTCCTCTGCTGAGAAAGTGCCGTTCCCTGACTGACGGCGCAGTCAGGGAGTGAATTACACCGATTATATCGCGCAGTTTACTCCGCCAACAATTCGCCGTTTCACAGTTATCACGTCAATTAATTCCACTGTTGTTACTCCTCTGATTACTCCAAGATTCATACATATCGCCCCTCTAAGTATAAACAGTATTCTTCGGTTACGTTCCTATGTTTCCTGCCCACCCGATTTCTGGCTCATGTATTATTTTAATCGTAACGATTTGTACTATAAATCGTTTCAGTCCTTCGGCTTAACGCCTGTCGGATAGGAAAAGTGCTTTGCAGCACTTCTCCCTCCTAAATACCCGTGACTGGACTCGCACCAGTAAGACTAGTGCCATGCTCGGCACACAAGCAAAAAAGGGGGGGTATCGGTTAATACCGACTTTTAACCCCTAACATGATAGAAAGAGACAATCCCAGAGAATTCGGGCCTTTTCTAAGGCAAAATCCTCTATGGGACTGTCTCTTCCTTTTTCTTGCTCCTATTTCAGGGCGCAAAACACCCTTGTTTGGTTTTTACGGAGCGCTCTGTCTTCTAAGCGGTTTTCTGCTCCTTTTTCCCTTCATATTTTTCGATTTCATGGTGTAAAAATCGGTGGTATTTCATCA
>NZ_JBEPLZ010000059.1:0-2481 GCF_040545455.1 Enterocloster citroniae
GAAGAACCTGATGCAGATCGCACAGGGAGAAGACATCGGATTCGTTTATGGGAAAGGTAAGCATAAACCGGAGATCCAGAAGCTTTACGAGGAACTGGAAGAATGCGGGACCCGTCTGATGGAGTATAAAGAATGCTTTGAGATCATGGGGAAAGGCCGCAACAGCTATTCCAAAACAGACATGGAAGCAACCTTCATGCGGATGAAAGAAGAGTGCGACAAGAAGCGGCTTCTTCTTGAAATATTTCAGTATAGATTAATAACTCTAGTATCCCAGTGATAGGGATATTCCCATCCGAAACTGCGCTACAGGTAACTGTGGGGTGGGTTGCATGAGGAAAAGCCTAATCCCAAACTTAGCATCCATAGAACGGGAGGGCGAGGGAAAGATTTGCATGGTATGTAATTAAATATCGTGACATTCAGCATTGGATGGATGTGAATGCCAATGTAATGCAGATAGGAAAACATTACTTCTTCTTAATGTCAGTTATCACCCATATATCTGCCGGTATAGTGAACATACCTAAACAAATCGAATCTGAAAGAAGCTGAACTTGGTAAGCCCTGCAGCGTCCAATCCTATAAAGGTTGGTAGACTGACCGCAAGGAAGGCACAATTCCCTGTAGGGTATAGGAGCGTTGGAAAAAGCAAAGGCCATCAAGGTGCAAACCGGCAGGAATAAGAAATAACTGGATGGATACACGATAAAGTGACTCGAAAGAGAGCTGACTTCCAACTGGTATACAACACGAAAGAAAGCGGAAAGCAACCTGTTAAAAGGAGGATGACAGATGAGAAATACTTTATTACAAATAAAGTCCACAACGTCCTTCCCTACGAACTGGAAAGAACTACAATGGAAACAAATCCGTAAGTATGTAAACAGGCTGCAACAACGAATCTATCGTGCCGAAAGTTTGGGGAACAAACGAAAAACAAGACAGTTACAGCGGCTGCTAATGCGAAGCAAGGCGGTATTGCTGCTTTCTATCAGAAGAATTACTCAGGAAAACAAAGGGAGAAAGACGGCTGGAGTAGATGGCATAACGATACAGACAGATATCGAACGTATGAATCTCTACCGAAAAATGTGCAATCGTACTATAGCATATCACAACCCCAAACCCTCTTACCGTACTTATATAAAAAAGAAAAACGGGAAATTACGTCCGTTAAGCATCCCAGTAATCATAGATCGAATCTGGCAGAATGTAATGAAAATAGCACTGGAGCCACAATGGGAATACCGTTTTGAACCAACCTCTTATGGATTCCGACCAGAAAGAGGCTGCCATGATGCGATTGAGCGAATCTATAAATACCTGGTGTTCGGAAAAAGGCGATGGGTATTTGAGGGAGACTTTAAAGGCTGTTTCGACAATCTCAACCATAGTCATATATTAGAACAAATCAAAGGAATTCCAAACAGAAAAGTCATTGAGAAATGGCTGAGAGCAGGATATGTAGACGATGGTTTATTTTATAGTACAAAATCCGGAAGTGGTCAAGGTTCAGTAATATCACCATTATTAGCGAACGTAGCTCTGCACGGAATGGAAAAGGCTCTTGGAATCAAGTATTACGTAAACAAACGCAGTGACGGGTATACATGGGCAGTTAATCCAACAGCCTATGCAATGACACGATATGCGGATGACTTTGTAGTTATGTGTAATACAAAACAGCAGGCCGAAAGCGTATATAATAAACTGAAACCATATCTCGCTCAAAGAGGGCTTGAATTAGAGGAAACAAAAATAGTAGAGGTGACAAAGGGGTTTGATTTTCTGGGTTTTAATATTTGGCGATATAAAACTGCGAAGGGCGAACAGTTATTTATAAAACCTTCCAAGGACAGTATCAAGAAAAGCAAACGTAAAATCTCTGATATTACTTATCAGGTACGAGGACACAAGGTGGATGTGCTTATTCAAAAACTGAATCCAGTCATTCTGGGAATAGCAAACTACTGGAGACCAGAGGTGTCAACTAAGGCATTCGCAGATATGGATAAACACATAGTTAATGTGACGTATCGCTTCTTGAGAAGAACCCACAGAAAGAAAAATAATAAATGGATTAGGGAAAGATATTTTCGAGAAGATTATAGAGGAATAAGTGCCAATCGATGGATTCTCTCATCTCCAAATCAACACAATCTGCAACTTATGAAGATGACCTGGGTGCACATCAAGAGACATGTCCTGATTAAACATGATGCAAGTCCATTCAACGCCGAACTAGCAAAATATTTTAAGGATAGAAAGAGAAAGTCAAGGAACCAAGAGAACGGAAAAAAGTATGCTTGAGCTGTATGTCATGAAAGTGACACGTACAGTTCTTAGGCGGGAAAGAGGGAGTAATCTCTCCGACCTAGCCGACCCATATGCTGAACGGGCAGTTAAAACCAGCATACAATGTCCAGATCGCGGTGGAGAATTACTTTATCGTCCACGGATATGTAAGCAATGACCGGA
>NZ_JBEPLZ010000060.1:0-2130 GCF_040545455.1 Enterocloster citroniae
CTTTTGTCTGGATATTCGAACCAATATATTTCTATATAAAATTCAAAATGGTTCCGGGTGCATCGCACCAGGAACCATTTTGTCTACAGTCTGAAGATTTTTTATTTTCTCCGTTTTGCACAACTTTTTACAGAAGATCACTGGGCTGCACTTCCTGGATTGGATGTCTGGACACGATCTCCAAGCCCTGCATCAGTGCCTGGTATTGTTCCAGTGTGATCTCCAGTGCTTCTTCTTTTGTACGGGGCCAGCTGAAACTGCCAAGCTCCAGCCTTTTGTAAAGGAGAAGGAATCCGTCTCCTTCCCATATGAGCCCCTTGATGCGGTCACTGCGTCTTCCGCAAAACAGGAAGAGGATATCCTTTTCATAGGGCTCCAGCTGGAAGTTGAATTTCACAATGGATGCCAACCCATCGATCCCGCGCCGCAGATCTGTATAACCGGCAGCAATGTATACCTTCCGGAAGCCGGATGCGTTATTCAGCATGAAGAATCCCTCCTACCCGGGAGATCAATTCTGATGAGGCTGAATTTGAGATTTCCAGAACAAGGTCCCCTTTCCGGATTACCAGATCCGGATGGAAAATGGGTGACGAGTCTGGCGGCACAGCAGGGAGTTCGATTTCGGCGAAAGATACCGTTCTCTGAACAGCAGACAACGGTTCTGTCTCTGCAACTGCAGGTAATGGTGGATTCTGAGATGCTTCATAGGCTTCCCGGCGCAGGATGCGCTGCCAGTAAAAAAACTGCTTTACAGAAATCCCGTTTGCCCGACACCAGGCGGTTTTCGACATCCCGCTGTTCATACATTCATTTAAGATTCTGGCCCAGTGTTCTTCACGGATCTGATGTGTAATTTTATCCATGGCACTAACTCCTTAAAAACTTGTAGTTTTCTGGAGTTATTATCTCATGGAACCAGGTAACTAGCACGGTACTAGTGATTTACCGTGTACGTTCAATCGTTCGGATGCAGGGATTGAAGATGCCATCTACGACAGCTATGCCATGCGTAGCTTTATGCATTTTAACTTTCTCACAGAACAGGCACCTGATGCCACAACCTTTCTTTATTTCCGCTACCTGTTGGAAGAAAACAGAATTGATGAAATGATTTTTGTGGACGTGAAGAACAGGCTGGAAAGAGCAAGCCTGATGATGCATGGCGGCTCGATTGTTGACGCAACTTTGATCGCTACCCCTCCTTCCACCAAGAATAAGTAGGAAGGGAAACGGGATGATGAGATGCACCAGAGCAAAAAAGGAAACCAGTGGTACTTTGGCATGAAAGTTCATGCCGGAGTGGATGCAGGAAGCGGTTATGTCCATACCATTACCGGAACGGCAGGGAATGTCCATGATGTAACAGAAACCCCGAACCTTGTCCGGGAAGATGACGGGGTCGTATATGGGGATTCCGGGTATCTGGACGCCCCTGGCAGGATCAATCCGTACCGTAAGGAACATCATCTCCCAGAAGTGGAATTTCGGATCAACGCCCATCCATCCAGCCTGAAAATGAAAGACTCCTATCAAGGAATCAACTGGGACAAGGAGGAGGAACATCGGAAATCTGCTGTCCGCTGTAAGGTGGAGCATCCATTCCTAATCGTAAAAAGGCAGTTTGATTACGCCAAGGTGGTATACCGCAGAATCAAGAAGAACATGAACCGCTTCCATATCCTGTTTGCAAGTGCCAACCTTCTGATGTGTTTAAGGGCTGGCCGGTAGCAAGAATTTATAGGTCGTACGCTATAAGTCTGCCTTTTTATGGGAGCTATCCACAAAAGGGCGGCCTGTAGAGGTATAAATCCACATGAAAATCCAGTTTTTTACGTGTGGATTTTCAAAAAAGTCGCCATTTGGGGAAATACGATGGTTTCAGCTCTAATTATTCAGCGTTTCCCTAAATGCTTTATCTATTCTAATGCTTTAGCACATTAAATACACTAAATTTTGGAAAGAACCAATTAAGTGCTTACGTATCTAAAATGAGCCATGAAGACATATTGAGGACATAAATGATGTAGGGTCTTTCCTCCTACTACAATATATTTATGGTTAATATCCCTTACATCCAGTAAGGAATTATCCATCTTGTTGCTTAAGCTGTTAGAATGTAAGAGCAAT
>NZ_JBEPLZ010000061.1:0-1754 GCF_040545455.1 Enterocloster citroniae
ATCCGCTTTGGCCTACTGGCATCCGTACCGGCAAACAGCAGCATGTCCCCTGGTCGTAACCGGGACGTGTCAGGGATGCCCTGGGCTATGTCTGCATCCACTGTGGTCAGTTTGGTAGAGTTGTACATGCCTGCGGTATTTGTGATCCCGAAGCCTTGCCCTGCCTGCTGATAAGCGTAGCAGATGGATGATGAGCAATCACTGTAATAGTTGCCGTCCTTGTATGATTTGTAGCAGTAATCCCGCAAGGACTGGCTGTATAGGTTGCGGCCTATGATCTCTGCGTACTTGTCGATCACGGCCTGTCTCCTTAATAATGCTGTCATGTCGTACCTCCATTTCTTATTGCATTTATCTGCGCCTGTAAATCCGCGATCACCGCCTTGGTATCCTGCACATACTCCACCGCCACGTCCGGCTCCGGCCCTCCCGCGGTAATGGTGATGTGGGTAGTGCCGGTAAAGGTGGTAAGGGCGTTTAGGGCGGTCTGGGTCGCGGCGGGGAGGTCTGTCTCCACTGGGGTATCCAGATAGGTGACTATCTTAAGTGGATGGGATGCAAGATGGGCTTTCCAAGCAGCAAGGCCCTTGTCCTCAATGTCCGGATTATAAAAGCTATTGTTCATAACATACAGATCTACACTTCCGTATGTTGGGCTTGATCCCAGCCAGATCTGATTTATTACCCCTTCTGTTTCCCCAGGTGTAACCGTACCCTGGTTGCATAGTCCGGGCCTTGCACGCATCTTCTCAGGCAGTCCACCTAATGCGTAGAAGCCGGAAGTGGTCGGTCTGGACCATGATCGTACTCGCCAATCTTCGCTCCCATCAAATATCAGCTCCACGCACCGGTCAATGCGTTTAGTCATAGTGATCCTATCCCTGTACTCCCCAATACCATGTAGTGGGGCTGTTAGTTGGATAGTTGCGGTCTTGGATTGATTATCATCTCCCAACACCGTCACTGCCGTAACATCTGTACCCACAATCTCTTGCGGATAATCTGGGCTGGGGGATGGCTGACCTCCGGTGTAGGGTTCCCAAGTCCCATCACCATCCTGATATAACATAGGGTAATATGTCCCCGGAGTAATAGTCCGAGAAGAAGGGCCATACAACATATACTGCAAATACACGCCTTCCGTGTTTAGCATATCCTCTGTTATTGTTTTTGTCTGATTTTCAGACAGCTCAAGCAAAGTTGCCGATGAACTATTGATTAATTTTATAGACAATTTCGGTACGGTGGCTTCGGACTTGAGCATAATGTTTCCAGGCTTTAACATACTTATGTCAGTTATCTTTACGGTCTCATAAAAACTGGACGTTAAATCCCCGGAACCAGAAATCCTATATCCTCCATCAGCTGTACCCACGACTGTTGCCCCGCCTGCTGTTAATACCGGTATCTTACTGGCATTAAACAACTGCGCCCCGGTCGTGGTAAACTGATCACTCTTGCCCGCAACCTCCAGGTCAGGTATCGGCGCCTCCCACGCATCTCCCACGCTGACCCGCCCAGTACCGGATGCAGAGCCGATCAGGGCATTGGCGTACTTGAGATCGGTCTCACGCTTGTTGTAGCCCACAAATGTCTCTTTCTGGCTCTCCACGTAGTCCTTGTTTTCCTGTAACGCCTGTGCTGATGCATCCGCAGACTGTGCTGCTGCCGTGGCTGATCCCGCAGCCGCAACCTTGCTTGCCTGGGCATCATTGGCGTATCCCTGGGCAGTGGATACCTTACCCTCCATCTGC
>NZ_JBEPLZ010000063.1:0-1282 GCF_040545455.1 Enterocloster citroniae
GCCCGTACCGTAAACCGACACAGGTAGATGAGGAGAGAATCCTAAGGCCGGCGGGAGAAGCATTGTTAAGGAACTCGGCAAAATGACCCCGTAACTTCGGGAGAAGGGGTGCCACAGAGATGTGGCCGCAGAGAATAGGCTCAAGCAACTGTTTAGCAAAAACACAGGTCTATGCAAAACCGTAAGGTGAGGTATATGGGCTGACGCCTGCCCGGTGCTGGAAGGTTAAGAGGAGAGGTTAGAGCAATCGAAGCTTTGAATTTAAGCCCCAGTAAACGGCGGCCGTAACTATAACGGTCCTAAGGTAGCGAAATTCCTTGTCGGGTAAGTTCCGACCCGCACGAAAGGCGTAATGATTTGAGCGCTGTCTCAACAATGCACCCGGTGAAATTGAAATACCAGTGAAGATGCTGGTTACCTGCGCCAGGACGGAAAGACCCCATGGAGCTTTACTCCAGCTTGATACTGGGATTCGGTACTGCATGTACAGGATAGGTGGGAGGCCGTGAAGCAAGGACGCCAGTCTTTGTGGAGCCAATGTTGGGATACCACCCTTGCGGTATTGGGTTTCTAACCTGCGCCCATGACCTGGGCGGGGGACAATGTCAGGTGGGGAGTTTGACTGGGGCGGTCGCCTCCGAAAGGGTATCGGAGGCGCTCAAAGGTTCCCTCAGGATGGTTGGAAACCATCCAGAGAGTGCAAAGGCATAAGGGAGCTTGACTGCGAGACTGACGGGTCGAGCAGGTACGAAAGTAGGACTTAGTGATCCGGTGGTATGAAAGTGGGATTGCCATCGCTCAACGGATAAAAGCTACCCTGGGGATAACAGGCTTATCACTCCCAAGAGTTCACATCGACGGAGTGGTTTGGCACCTCGATGTCGGCTCATCGCATCCTGGGGCTGTAGCAGGTCCCAAGGGTTGGGCTGTTCGCCCATTAAAGCGGTACGCGAGCTGGGTTCAGAACGTCGTGAGACAGTTCGGTCCCTATCCGGCGCGGGCGTAGGATATTTGAGAGGAGCTGTCCTTAGTACGAGAGGACCGGGATGGACAGACCGCTGGTGTATCTGTTGGCTTACCAAGGCCATGGCAGAGTAGCCAAGTCTGGACGGGATAAACGCTGAAGGCATCTAAGCGTGAAGCCCCCCTCAAGATGAGATATCCCATCGCAAGAGTAAGACCCCTTGAAGAAGACGAGGTAGATAGGTTAGAGGTGGAAGTGCAGTAATGTATGTAGCTGACTAATACTAATCGGTCGAGGGCTTAACCAAAAGGTTTAGGG
>NZ_JBEPLZ010000064.1:0-1217 GCF_040545455.1 Enterocloster citroniae
CCGAAGGCGGGGCAGGTAACTGGGGTGAAGTCGTAACAAGGTAGCCGTATCGGAAGGTGCGGCTGGATCACCTCCTTTCTAAGGAAGAAGAAGTAAGGGTTTTATATACTATTTAGTTTTCTGATTATCAATCAAGGAAACACAAATTTCTGGTGCTGATGCGCTTAGGGGAAACACCCGTTCCCATCCCGAACACGATGGTTAAGACCTAAGCGGCCGATGGTACTATGCTGGAGACGGCATGGGAGAGCAGGTGGCTGCCGGATTTTTAACCGGGCTTATAGCTCAGCCGGTTAGAGCGCACGCCTGATAAGCGTGAGGTCGGTGGTTCGAGTCCACTTAAGCCCATTTGGGAAGTGCCACCCATATCTTTCGCAGGGGAGGTAAGGCCCACTTAAACCCACTGGGGTAAATGCGACCAAAACTCACAAGAGAAGACATCGCTTTAATCCGCTGGTTCTGAAGTTTCTTCAGATATAAATAGAATAATGACCAAGAAGATAGGAATTGCCTCGCAAGAGGGAAGACCAGCACCGTAAATATTACGTGTAACCATAACGTGGGGGTGTAGCTCAGTTGGGAGAGCACCTGCCTTGCAAGCAGGGGGTCAAGAGTTCGAATCTCTCCATCTCCATTAGGAATGAGCTGTAACAGGCTGGTTCCGATACGTACCTTGAAAACCGCATATTGAAAAAAATGAATTGAGTATCCTATATATAAAATCTATATATAGAATAAACAAGACATCCGAGGCCATACAAGAGATTGTATGGAAAATAGAAACAAACTTGTAAACGCGAAAGCGTTAAGAAGAACCTAGAACCAAAAAGTCCAACGCTATGGACTGAGACTAAAACCCGCACCCGCAGGTGGAAGTCGTTTTGGTTAAGCTAATAAGAGCGCAGGGTGGATGCCTTGGCACTAAGAGCCGATGAAAGACGTGATAAGCTGCGAAAAGCTTCGGGGAGGAGCAAATATCCTTTGATCCGGAGATATCTGAATGGGGAAACCTACTTGAGCAACCCTCAAGTGACGTATGGTGAATTCATAGCCATACGCCGGGAACCCGGTGAACTGAAACATCTAAGTAACCGGAGGAAGAGAAAGAAACATCGATTCCCAAAGTAGCGGCGAGCGAAATGGGAAGAGCCCAAACCAGCGTGCGTGCATGCTGGGGTTAAGGACTGCGTAAGCGAGCTGATTTGTTAATGGAACTG
>NZ_JBEPLZ010000065.1:0-1211 GCF_040545455.1 Enterocloster citroniae
TATCCTGGCGGTCTTATTTTGATACCCACTTTTCAACCTGTATAAATTTTTCAATGTTCTTTAAAATTTAGCTTGACTTTTTATTTGCAGGCTTGCTTTTTGCCCTGTTTTTTATTACTATAAACTATATACCAACTATATAGTCAACCGGATTTTCAGCTATTTATAAATTTTCACATTGGAGTTCCTGAGCAGTTACATTTTTACACGTTAAAAGGAGAAAGAGGACATGGACCTATCCACCGGAGAACTGGCAAAGATGTTTAACCTGAATAAGCAGACCTTGTTTTATTATGACAGGGAAGGACTTTTAGTCCCGGAGCACAGGGATAAACAGACCGGCTACAGGAAATACAGATTTGAGCAGATCTACAAGCTTGCCCTGATCTGCTACCTGAGAAAAATCGGTTTTTCCATTGACCAGATCCGGGAATATACCCAAAACAGGACCCTGGACATGCGCATCTGTGAGCTGAAGCGGCAGTCACAGGAACTGAGAAAGGCGTATGAGGAGATCCTCAACATTGATGATGTCATCCAGAGAAAGATCTTTTTTGTGGAACATAAGATGCGCAATATGAAGCAGGGAGAAGTGTCCCAAAGATATTACTTAAAACGGGCCTACCTGCCCCTTGGCATGGAGGAATCCATCTATACAAAAGAGGAATTCTATTTTTATCCCACCATTGCATTCTATACGTACAGGGAAGACAGGGACCAATATGAGACCACGTTTGGGGCGTACCTGGAAACCCTGGACCACATTGACCCGGCTGTTGCAGACCAGGTCCGGTATATTGAGGAGCAGAAATTCCTGTGTGTCTGCTGGAAAGGCAGTTATATAGGCATTGGGGCGAAGATAAAAGAACTGAGACAGGAATACGGATATCTGGGGCTATCCTCAGATACCTATAACTTTAATATCGTTGACCAGTTCCTGGAAAAGGACATGGAAGAATATATCACAGAGATCCAAATTCCCATTACCGGGATCAGCTAGGGGAATCAGCCGGAAGATCCGGCTAGGGGAGTCGGTTAGGGAAGCCGGTTGGGGAAGCCGGTTGGGGAAGCCGGTTGGGGGATCAGCCGGAAGATCCGGCCTTCTTCCTCTGCCGCAAAAGTCAAGACCACCGGCTTAGCCGGTGGCTTGTTCTGCCCCTATAAGGGGCTGTTACCTGCTTGCGCCCGGAAGGCGCACTGAAAAGTCTGCC
>NZ_JBEPLZ010000066.1:0-1206 GCF_040545455.1 Enterocloster citroniae
AAGTAGCGGCGAGCGAAATGGGAAGAGCCCAAACCAGCGTGCGTGCATGCTGGGGTTAAGGACTGCGTAAGCGAGCTGATTTGTTAATGGAACTGTCTGGGAAGTCAGACCAAAGAGAGTGAAAGTCTCGTACATGAAAACAATAGGCAGCGGCAGGATCCAGAGTACCACGAGACACGAGAAACCTTGTGGGAAGTCGGAGGGACCACCCTCCAAGGCTAAATACTCCTTAGTGACCGATAGAGCATAGTACTGTGAAGGAAAGGTGAAAAGGACCCCGGGAGGGGAGTGAAAGAGAACCTGAAACCCTGTGTTTACAAGCTGTGGAAGCACGTTAAGGTGCGACCGCGTACTTTTTGTAGAACGGTCCGGCGAGTTGCCGGTACTGGCAAGGTTAAGCACTTAAGGTGCGGAGCCGAAGGGAAACCAAGTCTTAACAGGGCGCAATGTCCAGCCCCAAGGGGCAGGACAACAGTCAGTACAGGCAGACCCGAAACCGGGTGACCTATCCATGTCCAGGTTGAAGCGGAAGTAAAATTCCGTGGAGGACCGGATCCACATCCGTTGAAAAGGGTGGGAATGAGGTGTGGATAGGGGAGAAATTCCAATCGAACCCGGAGATAGCTGGTTCTCCTCGAAATAGCTTTAGGGCTAGCCTCGTATTAGTTTAGCGGAGGTAGAGCACTGAATTCCTAAGGGGGCGTCAAAGCTTACCAAGGGATATCAAACTCCGAATGCCGCATAAATGATGTACGGGAGTCAGACTGCACGAGATAAGTTGGGTAGTCAAAAGGGAAAGAGCCCAGACCTACAGCTAAGGTCCCAAAGTATGTGTTAAGTGGAAAAGGATGTGGGATTTCAAAGACAACTAGGATGTTGGCTCAGAAGCAGCCACACATTCAAAGAGTGCGTAATAGCTCACTAGTCGAGAGGTCCTGCGCCGAAAATGTCCGGGGCTGAAACACAACACCGAAGCTTAGGAATGTACGTAAGTACATTGGTAGAGGAGCATTCTTAAAGGAGCGAAGCAGTACCGATAAGGAGCTGTGGACTTTTAAGAAGAGAGAATGCCGGAATGAGTAGCGAGATGGAGGTGAGAATCCTCCAGGCCGAATATCCAAGGTTTCCAGAGTAAAGCTGATCTGCTCTGGGTAAGTCGGGGCCTAAGGCGAGGCTGAGAGGCGTAGTCGATGGACAACAGGTTGA
>NZ_JBEPLZ010000067.1:0-1194 GCF_040545455.1 Enterocloster citroniae
CGGCCAAACACGCATCGTTATGGAATGTACGGGCCGTTACTACGAACCTGTTGCCCGCCAACTCTCTCAAGCCGGATTCTTCGTCTGCGCTGTTAATCCACAGATCATCCATGGCTTTCAAGGCCAGGACAATCCCCTTCGAAGAGTAAAAACCGATAAAGCAGATTCCATAAAAATCGCACGCTACACTCTTGACAACTGGGCGAATTTGAAACAGTATACTCTTATGGATGAACTACGCACACAGCTTAAAACTATGAACCGCCAGTTCGATTTTTACATGAAACATAAGACTGCCATGAAAAATAACCTGATCGGTCTGATCGATCTGGCCTATCCGGGAGCTAACACCTACTTCGACAGCCCCGCCCGTGAGGACGGCAGCCAGAAATGGGTGGATTTCCTTGATACTTACTGGCATGTCGATTGCGTCCGCAAAATGTCCTGCAATGCCTTTACCCTGCACTATCAAAAATGGTGTTGCCGTAAGAAGTACAACTTTAGCCGTTTAAAAGCTGAAGAAATCTACGAGACAGCAAAGGAACTGATTCCCGTACTTCCAAAGGATGACTTTACCAAACGCATCATCAAACAGGCAATACAACAATTAAACGCCGCTTCACAGACCGTGGAACAACTGCGTATACTGATGAATGAAACCGCTGCTAAACTGCCGGAATATCCGATTGTTATGGCAATGAAGGGGGTAGGCCCCTCTCTCGGTCCCCAGCTTATGGCTGAGATCGGAGATGTCGCACGTTTCACCCACAAGGGCGCTATCACGGCATTTGCCGGAGTAGACCCCGGTGTGAACGATTCCGGGGATTATTCTCAGAAGAGTGTGCATGTTTCCAAGCATGGCTCACCCGCTTTACGCAAAACACTGTACCAGGTCATGGATGTTCTAATTAAAACCAAACCGGATGATCCCGTTTATCTATTCATGGACAAGAAGCGCGCACAAGGTAAACCTTACTATGTTTACATGACCGCAGGTGCCAATAAATTTTTACGTATTTACTATGGGCGAGTGAAAGAATATCTTGCTTCTCTTCCGGCATCGGAATAACCAACACGTAAAACCTGTTTTTAGACCGGCATATCCTGGCGGTCTTATTTTGATACCCACTTTTCAACCTGTATAAATTTTTCAATGTTCTTTAAAATTTAGCTTGACTTTTTATTTGCAGGCTT
>NZ_JBEPLZ010000068.1:0-1113 GCF_040545455.1 Enterocloster citroniae
GGCTCCAAAGGGCAGCTCCTGTGCAAAATCTGTGATACCAGGTTCTCTCCGGATGAGAGCCGTTTTTTGTTGACGAAACTCCGTTGCCCGCATTGCAGCAGCTCCCTTGTCCCCAAGAAAGACCGCAAACACTTCACCATCCATAAGTGTGTCAACCCGAAGTGCCCTTACTATCTCCACAACCTCAAAAAAGTGGATAATCAGGACCTGAAAGATGAATTCGGCAAAAATAAATATAAACTCCACTACATCTACCGCGAGTTTACTGTGGATTTTTTCAGCATGGACCTGAACTCCCTGCCTAAGAACGCCTCCTCCCTGAAATTCAACAAGCACAATGCTCATGTCATGTCCCTGGCCCTGACCCTACATGTCAACCTCGGCCTTTCCCTGAGGAAAACCTCCCAGGCACTAAAAGACCTCTATAACATCAGCCTCTCACACCAGCAGATTGCCAACTACTGCAAAACCGCCGCTGTCTGCATTAAGCCTTTTGTCGACCAGTATCCATACGAAAAGGGGGCTGCCTTCACCGCGGATGAAACTTATATTAAAATCCGTGGCATTAAAACCTATATCTGGCTCATCATGAATGCCGCAAGCCGTTCCATCATCGGTTATCAGGTATCTGACAACCGTGGCATCGGCCCCTGTATCCTCGCTATGCGGATGGCTTTCCAAGGCCTTACAAAGCTGCCGGAGAACTTTAAGTTCATTGCGGATGGTTACAGCGCCTATCCGCTCGCCGCAATGGAATTCGTAAAGAACTTCGGGAAACCCTTTACATTCCATATCACTCAGGTGATTGGGCTTACCAACAACGATGCTGTTTCTAAGGAACACCGTCCATTCAAACAGATGATTGAACGGCTGAACCGTACCTATAAAGCATCTTACCGTCACACAAACGGCTTCGACAACATCGATGGCGCCAACTATGAACTTGCCCTCTGGGTCGCTTACTACAACTTCCTTCGCCCTCATAAACACAATCAGTACAAAGTCCTCAACGAAGTGGAGATGCTGGCCGGTGCCGACAACATGCCTGGCAAGTGGCAGCTTCTCATCTTCCTTGGCCAGCAGACCATCCTGAATATGCAGAAAAACGGCATG